>JAAUQQ010000147.1 GCA_012032745.1 Synechococcales cyanobacterium RM1_1_8 | reverse complement strand
GGCTGCCGCTGCCCTGGCGGTGCCAGCACAGCGGGGGTGACCTGAGCTGGTGTTCCGGTTGCGGCCTGCCTGATGCAAAACGGCACTGGCTGGGGAGCCGGTGCCGTTGTTTGGGGGGATTGAATTTTAGCTGATGGGGGTCTAGCCAATGGGCGATCGCCGCTGCAAGGAAGCGATCGCCAGCGGGCTAGGCTTCCGCTGAAGCCGCCGCTTCAGCGGCAGGTGCTTCCTCGACAGCAGCGGCAGTCGCTTCAGTGACCGCCGCTGCTGGCGCAGCTTCAGCGGCGGGTGCAGCCTCAGCTGTGGGTGCTGTTTCAGTCGCGCTGGTGGCGGGGGCAGCTTCCGCGTCAATTGTGGCGGCGGCTTCGGTGGCTTCGGCAGCGTCAGTGCCAGCAGCAGCCTCGGCAGCAGCAGCCTCGGCAGCAGCGGCTTCTTCGGCGGCTTTGGCAGCGGCTTCGGCGGCTTCAGCTTCGGCCTTGGCTTTGGCTTCGGCCTTGGCGGCGGCTTCCGCAGCGGCCTTCTCGCGGGAGCCGAACTTTGGCCCCCGAGCAAAGACAGGGTTCACCGGAGGACGACGCTCTTCGCGATCGCCCCGGTCCCTGCCGCGTCCCTTGCTCCGCTCCGCACCGCGCTCTGCGCCCCGGTCTGAACCGCGCTCTGCGCCCTTGGGCTTGACCTTGGCGCGATCGCTCTGTTCCGCTTTCGGCGCTTCGGTTTCTCCCCGCTCCGCCGCTTCAGCCCGGCGTTTTGCCAGCTCTTCTTTCTTGATGGGCTTCTCAGCCATGACTCGACGATCCGTAACAGCTTGCCGATCCTACCTTGAAATGCAGCGATCGCCCCATTGCCCAGTTTGCCTTCTGACCAGCTTTCCCGTCCCAGGCCCCAAACCCCTCTCCAGTCCCCAATCTGAAGCTAAGCCGTGACATTTCCCCGCAGAACAAACCGGATATAGGGGGCGTACAGCTCCGGCTCCAGCAAAAACGAATCATGGCCCTTGGCGGAATGGACGGTGATATAGGTCACCGGCAGCCCGGCCTGCTCCAGGGCCTGGACAATCGCGAGCTGCTCTTCTGGATAAAAACAGACATCGGAATCGATACTAAACACCAAATATTCCTGGCCCACACAGCCCACAAAAGTCTCTGCCTCGGTGCCCAGGCTGTAGCGCTGCCAGAGGTCCACAATGCGCAGGTAGCTGTTGGCATCGAAGCGCTGGGCAAACTTGCGCCCCTGGTGGAGCATGTAGGATTCAATCGGATTGGACAGCTCATAGAAATTGCCAATGCGCTCGGTGACCACATCCTTGCGCGCTCGGCCCTCCAGCACGCTGAGGGAGACAAAGGTTTTATGGGCAATGATGCGGGCCAGGGTGACGCCTTGGTTGGGCGGTTCGCCGCCGTAAAAGTCGCCGCCTTGGAAGTGGGGGTCATTGCGAATGGCGACGATCTGCTCCAGGTTGAGAATGCGTTGGAGCACGGTGGTGGCGGGGCCTGTGGCCAGGGGAATCACATACTTGACCCGTTCGGGACAGCGCGTGGCCAGCAACAGCGACAGCATCCCCCCCAGGGAGCCCCCCACGACGCCATGGAGGCGATCGATTTTGAGGTGGTCCAGCAGCTTGAGTTGGCTATGCACCACATCCCAGGCGGTGATGCTGGGGAAGCGGCTGCCGTAGGGCTGGCCGGTTTGGGGATCGGGCGATCGCGGCCCGGTCGAGCCATAGCAACTGCCCAAGTAGTTCACACAAATAATGAAATATTGCTCCGTATCCAGCGCCGCGCCGGGTCCAATAAAGCTATCCCACCAGCCCTCATAACAATCGCTGGTCCAGAGATCATCCACCCCCGCCACCGCTGCATTCCGGCCCGCCGCATGTTGGCTGCCGGTCAGGGCATGGAAGAGCAGAATGGCATTGCTGGCATCGCCGTTGAGGCAGCCGTAGGTCTCATAGGCCAGGGTTAATTGCTCAAGGGATTCGCCAGATTCTAGCTCGAAGGGGTGGTTGAGGCTAAAAAACTGGGTTTCGACGGAACCGATGGTCATGGGGATGGGGAACCAGGGGGCGGGGGAGGTGGGGAGATGGGGAGGTGGGGAGTGGGGGGAGTGGGTAATGGGCCATCGAAGTAATCTACTCCCTATTCCCTACTCCCTACTCCCCACAACCTTCCACTGCTGCTCTACGCTTCCGCCAGGGCCTGTTTCAGATCCCCGATGATGTCATCGACGTGTTCAATGCCGATCGCCAAACGAATCAGCTCCGGCGGGATGCCCGCTGCGGTTTGGTCCGCTGCGCTGAGTTGGGAGTGGGTGGTGGAGGCGGGGTGGATGGCGAGGCTCTTGGCATCGCCGACGTTGGCGAGGTGGGAGAACAGGCCCAGCTTTTCAATGAAGGCTTTGCCCGCTGGGGCACCGCCTTTGATGCCGAATACGACCATGGCCCCAAAGCCGTTTTGGAGCAGCTTTTTGGCGTTTTCATGGGCCTTGTCGCTTTCTAGGCCAGGGTAGCGCACCCATTCCACCTGGGGGTGGCTGGTGAGGTAGTCCGCCACTTTGAGGGCGTTTTCGCAGTGGCGCTCCATGCGCAGGTGCAGGGTTTCTAGGCCCTGGAGGAACATCCAGGCGTTGTCGGGGGCGATCGCCGCTCCCAGGTTGCGCAATGGCACCAGCCGCATCCGCAAGATATAGGCCAGGGGGGTCAGGGGGCCGAGGTCGTGGGCGTAGCGCAGGCCGTGGTAGCTGGGGTCGGGCTCGCTCATCAGGGGGTGCTTGCCGCTGGTCCAGTCAAATTTGCCCCATCAATGACAATGCCGCCAATGCCGGTGCCATGGCCGCCGATCCATTTGGTCAGGGAATGGCAGACGATGTCCGCGCCATGGTCGAGCGGGCGCATCAGGTAGGGCGTGGTGAAGGTGCTGTC
This sequence comes from Synechococcales cyanobacterium RM1_1_8, assembly GCA_012032745.1. Classification (GTDB taxonomy): domain Bacteria; phylum Cyanobacteriota; class Cyanobacteriia; order PCC-9006; family JAAUQQ01; genus JAAUQQ01. The sequence continues at coordinate 8,615 of JAAUQQ010000147.1, read as the reverse complement.
TACGATCAAGGGCAGGCCGTTTTCGTGGGCGATCGCCGCCACGGCCCCAATGTCCGTCACTTCCAGGCCGGGATTGCTCACCGTCTCACAGAACACCGCCTTGGTTTTGTCGGTGATGGCGCTGCGGAAATTCTCGGGATTGCGCGGATCGACCATGCGCACGGTGATGCCAAACTGGGGCAGGATGTCCTTGAACATCGTGTAGGTGCCGCCGTAGAGCGTATTGGCCGAGACGATCTCATCCCCCGCCTGGCAAATATTAATGATGCTGTAGTAGATGGCGCTGGTGCCCGAAGCCAGGGCCAGCGCCCCCACGCCCCCCTCCAGGGCAGCCATGCGCTTTTCGAGCACATCGTGGGTGGGGTTCATCAAGCGGGTGTAGATGTTGCCCAGTTCCTTGAGTGCAAACAGGTTGGCAGCATGTTCCGTGTCGCGAAAGACGTAGGAGCTGGTGCGGTAGACGGGCACTGCGCGGGACAGCGTCGTGGGGTCGGGCGCTTGGCCAGCGTGGAGGCAGAGGGTTTCGAGATGCAGGGGCGCGTTCATCGCAGTCTTCCTAGGCAAAACAATGGAGTTGTGTTCTGCTCCAGTATGAATCGCTCCCTGGGACAGATGCAATTCTCCTGAAGCCGTCGAAACAGCGGGGGTGGTTTTGCTAACGAATTTCTAATTTGAGCGACGGTGCAATACGAATTGCGCTATGGATTGCGAAGAATTGCGAAGAATTGCTTTGCGGTTTCGCGTTAGGGCAGGGCCGTGGCGAGTTCGAGGCGCAGCCGGTGGAGGATGCTCTGCTTGTCTGCGGTGTTGAGGATGCCCTGGATCAGGGTGCTGGCTCCGGTCTCGCCCCAGGTGCAGCCCTGCTCTAGGTAGCGCTGAGCGGCTTGCCCGACCACGTGGGAGCCATAGCCCGCCAAGGCCCCTGGGCGATCGCCACCCCCCCATAGCCAAACAGCCCTGCCCCCAGGTCGCCGCCCACAGCAATGCCCTTGCCGATGCCGAAGAACAGGCCGCTGCCGAGTTCGCTCAGCAACAGGCTGCCGCTGCTGACCAAGATTTTTTGCAGGAGCTTGCCCGCCTGGAAGCTGGTCATGGGCAGGCCATAGAGCTGGGCGAGGGCGCGGATCAGGGCCAGGTCGCTGACGGCACCGCCGACCATGTCCAGGATGGCGATGGGGTTGAGGCCAACGGCGATCGCCTTATTGCGTGCATAGCGCCGAATCAGGGCCTCTGCCTCTCCCCGGCGTGCCTGGAGCACCTGCTTGGCAATGCGCTGTTCCGCTTCGCGCACCTGGACCAGAGCATTGAGGGCCAGCAGGTTTGCCCCATCGGTCTGGAGTATGGACAATAGGCGATCGCGCAATTCTTCCATCTGGGGCGGCGGCAGCTCCAGGGTTTGGGTCACCCGGCCATCGGGCCATTCGGTTTGGACCGGATAGGGCGCAGGTGCCGCTGCAACTTGCACCACGTCTTGGCGATCGATCGCCGCTTTTCCCCCCAGATTCGCCCCCCTCTTTACCACTGGCTTCTGCCTGCATCCCCTCGGCCTGCATCAGCGGATCGCCCTGGAAGTAGCGCTGGAGCTGGCTGACGATCTGGGCGCGGCTGGGGGGCGGATAGAGATCGATTTTGTTGAACACCAGCAGCAGCGGTTTTTGGAATTGCCACAGATCCCGAATCGCCTGGTATTCCTTGCGGGTCACATCCCCGGTCACCACAAACAAAATCAAATCGGCCTGCCGGGCGACGGTTTGGGCCATGGCGGCCCGCGTTTCCCCCGCCACTTCATCTAGGCCCGGCGTATCGATCAGCTCCCAGCCCAGGCCTCCCTCGCTGCGCAGTTCTTCGGGCCGCCAGCGCACCGCCTGGGGCGATCGCGTCACGCCATTGATCGGTCCGGTGGCCAACTGTTGGGAGTCCGTCAGGGCATTGATTAGGGCGGATTTGCCTCGGCTGACCAAGCCAAACACCGCCGCCCGCAGCAGGCCCTGATCCAGCGCTGCCCGCTGGCGGTTGAGCAGGTCGATTTCCGCTGCGATCGCCCCTTGGAGCGCCGGGTCTGAGCGGGCGCTCAGGCTGTTGAGCTGCTGCCGAAAGCCCGCGATCGCCCGGTGGAGGCGATCGCGGGCTTGGCTCAAAACCGGGGCAGCGGGGTGGGGCAACGTCGGGGAACTCAGCAACGGCATCGGCCTAGGGGCCTTTTACGCCCCATGGTATCTAGTTTTCGAGGCTATGATAGCAAGGCCATTGCTGAATCGCCCTGGCCCCTGGCCCCTGGTTTTGTCGGCCCGTGACCCCAGCCCGTGATACAAAGCCACTTGCTTGATCTCTCGTGAGCCCCTGTGAGCCCCTTTGAGACAGAGGCTGCTTAGCCATCTACACATAGATAAAGTGGTTCGAGTTGGAAAGGCTCAAGCTGGAGGAGTTGACCCCTGCAACCAGACCAATCAAATCACCGCCAAAGCGAATTCCTGTCCCAAAGACACCGTCCACTGTCATATTGGACAGGCTGTAAGAAACCGAGCTCCCCAGCAGTTGAATCCTATCCGCAACATCGCCGACAAAATCGAAGACATCCATGCCACGAATCAACGCATAATCAGAATTAGCTTGATCGTTATAGAAGACTCGACCACCCAAGCCTTGCCGCTCTCCTAGAACGAACGTGTCTTGATCTCCATAGCTGCTGCTTGTCAGGATATCCCGTTCGCCAGTGCCCTGAGAGCTATAATCCGTACCGTTCAAGTAATCATTACCACCGTCTCCGAGCAGTTCATCATTCCCTGCTCCACCCAAGAGCCAGTCGTTGCCTGAACCTGCTTCAATACGGTCATTTCCTGCACCAGTATTAATGTAGTTGCTCGCTGAGTTACCTGTGATATGGTCGGCACCAGAGCCAGTGTAGACATTTTCAAAATTCACGGCTGTTTCACCAGTAAAGTTTGTGATGCCAGTCTGCATGTTGAGTTCATAGGTGCCACTCCAAAAGCGAACATCTAAGGTATCAATGCCAGACCCGCCATCCATATAGTCCAGGCCAAAACCTCCGTCAATCCAGTCGTCACCGGCACCGCCCAGCAACGTATCACTGCCGGAATTGCCGTAGAGGCTGTCGTTGCCTCGCATACCGACTAGGCGGTTTGCATCACTGTTGCCGACCAAGTGATCATTGCCATCACCCGTCACCACATTCTCGATGCCAGAAACCGTGATATTGACACCGTCAATGGAACCTGTGCCTTGGATCAAGTCAATGGTCGTTCTGGAATCGACAGCAGCAGCATTGATCGTGTCATTTCCAGCCCCGCCATTAATATTTCTAGAGTGGCCAAATGTGCCATCGTAATCAGAGTATTCTTCTGTGAAGATGAGCGTATCGTTGATGGAAGCAGACTGTCCTTTGAAGGTGATATCAATATCATTAATGACAATGGGAGAGATCGTCGTGCTATCTCCATCCGTAAGCTCAACTCGCCAAGTGCCAGCCGTATCTTCACCTCGAAACGCATTGGAAACAAACGTCCAGCGACCAGAGCCAAACCCACCGGAGGATGTCCCGTCATTTTCCCCAGAATTATCAATCAGAATGCTGGAGGTGCCATCGGGTGAAATCAAACGAACCTCTAAGTCACCGAGATCATCCCATTGAGAGAACCCGATCTCTACTTCAACATGTTCAATATCAATGCTGTTGCTGATGGCGCGGCTAAAGGTGCTGCCTGCTTGGCTTACAGTACGGCGAGCGTTGAGAAGATCGCTAAAGACAGTAGCCTCGTTTGCACTGGTTTGGGCTGTTTGCCCCCAGGTTTCTGCTAGACGAACTGCGGCTTTCGCATCAACCAAGCCAAAGCCATAGTCATTGGAGAAGTGTAGGCCACCACCATTCCAGTTAGTGGCTCCATTGAAACTCCATGCATACTCTTCACTACCCCTTGTACCAGTACCAATATCGCTCCCGACATGGCGAGCTGAGTAGGCCAGAATCTCCTGTACATCGCGCCAACCCAGATTTGGGTTGGCTTCGAGCATCAGCGCGACCACTCCCGACACCATCGGGGCAGCCGCAGATGTGCCATTGAAATTGGAAATATAGTCACCATCGTCTCTAGAGGGGTTGTACCCTTCGTTCCCGGTACGATCCGTTGTCACCACCTGACCTGGGGTGCCAAATCCAGACACGAGCACAGAAGCACCATGGGTACTGTAGGAAGAGACAAATCCATCTCGATCCACTGCTGCGACTGAAATGGTGTGTGGGTTAGCGTTCCAGGAAGACGCATTCGTGTCGTGATTGATCTCACGGGAGTTCCCCGCAGACTTGACAAGAATTGTTCCTAGGCCGTCGCGACCCAAGACTGCGGAATTATCAATGGCCTGATTCAACTCCGTCATTGCAGAGGAGCTGAGAGCCTGATCAAAGTAATTCTCCCTAAACATAGTCCCCAGACTCATGTTGACAACGTCTGCTTCTCGATTGATCCCCGATTGCTGCCGTACTCCTGAAGCATTATCAATCGCTGCAGTTAGGTCACCAATAAATCGGTTGCTGATCCAATTGTAAGTTTGAAAGCCAAAGATAGTTGAGCCATGGGCGATACCTACACCACCAATTCCGTTGTTGGCATTAGCTCCGATGATGCCTGCAACAGCCGTGCCGTGGCCATCGCTAGCTGCACCACTTGGATTCGTGTCATTGTTGGCAAAGTCCCAATCTTTAGCAGTGGAGTAGTTGCCATCTAAGTCTGGATGATTGCGCTGTACTGCATCGTCAATGATGGCGACGTCAACTCCTGCACCTGTGTAGTCATCCCACACATCAACAAGATTCAGATCCAGCTCTCCAGGAGTATTGTTTTGGAGATGCCACTGGTCACCAAAGAGAGGGTCGTTGGGGAGAGTTGCCATGGTTTGTGCCCTTGACTCAGAAATAGATGGGTCAGCGGCCAGTCGGGGGAGGTCCGAAGCACCGCTGACTTATCTATTGCTCGGCAATGGGCGTTTTATTCAGCCGACTGGCCGAGTCGCCTGTCAGCGATCGGCCATCACGCCGACCAGATCACGTAGGTATCCATGGCGGAGAGCTGTTCCCAGGTGAGGCTGACATGGGATTTGCCCCAGGGATTTTGCAGGTAGAAGGTCTCGGTTTCGGGGTTGTAGGCGGTCAAGGTGTAGGCATGGTCATCGACCGCCCCAAACTGAGCGGTGCCACTGATGCCGACGGTCATGGCTGCATCGGTGGCCAACACATCGAGAATTTCCTGCTTCGTGGTGCGGCTAATGGACCTGGCCTGGCTGGAGCCGCCGAGGATTTCCCGAATCGGCCCTGACATCCAGCCCCCTTCGATACCGGCGTAGCGGTTGGTGCCATCCTGGGAAATCCAGCCCGATTCATTCAGTTGGGCATAGGCTTTTTCGATCAGGGCGACCCAAAGCTCATTGTTGGCGCTGGTGGGGGCGCTGCCATACTGGGCGTAGGGGCTCTTGCCGGACCAGCTGAGGGTGGGTAAATAGCGATCGACGGTGACATATTCCGATTCGCCGTTGCGGAAGAAGCGCAGGGTGAAGGTGCCATCGCCGTTGTCTAGGAACATGTCTTCAATGGCGCTGGGGGTTTTCGTGGGCGACGCCGCCCAGGACGGACATGAGGTAACAATCCCCTAGCTGGGCTTGGGTGATGTCGTTGACGCTGATGCCATTTTGGAAGAGACTGCCTGCGATGTGTTGGTATTTGTGGGAGGTAGAGAGGGTGGTGGGGCGATCGCTCCCCAGGAACCATTTACCAATGAGCTGATCCAACTGTTTTGCATCGCTGCCAGCTTGTAGATTGCCCAGGTCTTGGCGCTGTCTGGAGCCGCCGGTGTACCACTGGTTGGCGCGATCGCCATTGATCACTTTATTGGCCAAATTAAAGACATAATCCTCAAGATTTAAGGTTGCAGCAGCACCCATCAGCGTTTGCAAATCTTCAAACTCCAGGCTGTCCACCTGATTTCCATCCCCAGCAGAGCGGAGCAGGTCAATCATATCGAAGCGATCGAGCTTGCCATCGGCGAAGCGATCGCGCCCCAACTGCATCAGCTCCTGATCCTGGAAATTAGCCGTAAACCAATCGAGGGGAATCACCAGGGGAGCGGGCTCGGGACTCGCTTCCAGGGCGGGGGCGGGGTCAGCGACGAGATTCGCCTGCTGTTGGGGTAGCGGTGTAATGGGCTCAAGGGCGATCGGGGTTGCTGTGTTGGTTCCGGGGCCTTGGATCAACAGGTCATAGGCTGTCTGAACCGTCGCTGTTTTGCCAAACACCAGGGCGTAGTAGGTGCCTGCTTCTAGGCGTTGGCGGATGATGTCATCCTTGGTGCCGCTCTGGTAGGAAGCGCCCAGGCGCTGGCCGCTACCATCGAGGAGCTGAAGGTTGGCGTTGTCGCCCATGCCGCTGAGGGTGAGGCTGACTTCGCCCGCTTGGTCGAGGCTAAAGCGGTAGTAGTCTCTGAGGTCGCCCGCTTGGCCAATCGAATCCTGGACCTGGGCTTGGCGCTGATTCCCCTGCCAGCTCAGGGTCATGGCCGTTTCGAGGGAATCGCCCGCGAGGTCAGGGGCGATCGCCGGAGCCGGAGCCGGAGCCGGAGCCGGAGCCGGACCCGGGCGCTGCCGATCTGATCATCAATAGCTTCGACGACGCCTACGTCGACAGCGGCGCGCGCAACAAGAACTACGGCAGCGCCACGACGCTGCGGATCGACAATAGCCCGCGCGTCTACGAGATCTACATGCGGCCGCTGGGCATCGACGCGATCCCGCCGAATACGACGATCGAGCACGCGGTGCTGCGCCTGCAAGCCCACAACGGCGGCGACGCAGCCGAAGTCCGCCAGGTGACCGGGGCCTGGGCCGAGAACACGATCAAGTACAACAACAAGCCGGGATCCGGCGGCGTGGTCAGCCAGTTCCCCACGACCGCGGGCGTGGTCGAGATCGACGTGACCGCGATCGTGCAAGCGTGGGCCGACGGTGCGCCGGCCCACGGCGTGCGCCTGCGCAGCAATGGCAGCAACGGCAGCGACTTCTACAGCAGCGAGAACGCATCGTCGCGGCCGGAGCTGCACGTCTGGTACGCGCAGTGAGCTGAGCCGCTCGATCTCCCAAACACGTGCATTCGAGGTGAATCCCATGACCCACCGATCATTCCTGTGTCCGCTCTCTCTCGCATGCACGCTGCTCGCCTGCAGCGGCGACGACGAAGGCCACCTGCCCGATGGCGCGGGGTGTCCTGTCGTCGGCCGCTGTCGGCGAATCTTCCGAATCCGCCGAGACCGGTGCGGCGACGGCCGGCGAATCCGGTCATGGCGACACCGGCGAGTCCGAGCCGGGTGACGGCGATGGGGATGACGGTGACACCGGTGACGCCGAGCCCGAGCCGGGTGACGGCGGTGAGGACCATATGGGTACCCCGACCGAGCAGGGCTTGCGTGTGGCGTTCATTGGCGATCAGGGCAACGACAGCGACGCCGAGGCGGTGCTCGATCTCGTCGCCAGCGAGGGCGCGGCGTATCTGGTGATCGCCGGCGACTTCGACTATGACGACGATCCCGCGGGCTGGGACGCGATGCTCACCGATCGGCTCGGCGCCGACTATCCGGTGCTCGCGGTCATCGGCAACCATGACGAAGACGCGTTCGACGGCGACGACGGATACCAGGCCAAGATCATCGAGCGCCTGCAACACGCGACCGAGGACGGGGCCAGCTGTGACGGTGAGCCCGGCCGCAACAGCAGCTGTATGTACAGGGGGCTGTTCGTCGCAATGTCCGATGTCGACGTGTTCAGCGGCAAGGCCGAGAGCGCCGACTATCTGCGCAACAAGCTGGCCGCCAGCGATGCGATCTGGTCGGTCTGCGTGTGGCACAAGAATCAGCACGACATGCAGGTCGGTGGCAAGGACGACGAGACCGGCTGGGGCGTCTATGAGGCCTGTCAGGACGAGGCCGGAATCATCATCACGGGCCACGAGCACAGCTATTCGCGCACGTTCTCGCTCGACGAGGTCGGTAACGACGAGGCCGGGCACGGTGCTCATGGCGATCCCGCTCTGATGCAGCTCAGCGAGGGCAGCACGTATGTCAGCGTGGTTGGTATCGGCGGACGGGGCCTGCGCGACTTCGAGTCCAGCCACGCCAATGATACCTGGTGGGCGTCGTACTTCACGAGCAACGAGTGCATGCAAAACGGCGTCCCGGTCGAGGACTGCGACGCCGACTCGGGCGCGCTGTTCATCGACTTTTATGTTGATGGCGATCCCTACAAGGCGCGCGCCTATGTCAAGACCATCGACGGGATCGTCATGGACGAGTACGAGATCGTCCGCGATCCCGCGCAGTAGGCCAACGTGCCGTTGGTGTCACGGGCCCGGTCGGCCGGGCCGTGCGAGAATTCGCGAGTGCAGTCGGCAAAGTTCACATGAGCGCAACATCGCGCGTGCACTGTGCCGGCCATGCATCGACCCCGGCTGACGATTGCACCTGCGGTCTTTGGGCTGCTCTGCGGCTGCGCGGGCGGATCAGACCAGTCGACGTCCACCTCGTTCACGACGGCCGGCAGCTCGACCGCGGTCGACGCTCGCG
>JAAUQQ010000146.1 GCA_012032745.1 Synechococcales cyanobacterium RM1_1_8 | reverse complement strand
CCTTGATAGGTCGTCAGCTCGCCTAGGGGGAATTTTTCAAACAGCGCCCGCCACACTTGGATTTGGAAGTTGGTGCCCTTGAGGTGGAGGGCATGGGGCCTTTGCCCTGGGCCAAGCCCGCCGCTAGGGCCAGAAGAGGCGATCGCAAACATCCTCAGTTGCTGCACCATCCAAAATCAGCTCAGCCTGGGGCCAATGCTGGCGCAACTCCGCCACCGCCAGCTCGCGATCGGCCTGCTCCAGAAACTGTAGATTGCAAATCCCCCGAGTCGTGGTCGCCACTAAACAATGGCCAAAGGGCGTCCCGTGAAGGCCATAGGTAATTCGCAATCCCTGTCCACCCTGCTTGAACTCCCCCGGCGACATTGCCTCCAGGGTGACAAACAGATCATGCAAGCGCCCCGGACTGGACAGCCCCGCATCGGCAGACAGCGCCAGCAGGCTCGGGCTCTCGGCCAGCTTGGATTTGGCATAGTCCAGGGTCAGGTACTGCACAAAGCGCTTGGGGCTAATGCCCGCCCATTGGGTGAACCGGCGCTGGAAATGGTGCTCGCTGAGGTGAACCTGAGCCGCGATGGTCTTGAGGTCCGGCTGGTCGCGATGGTGCTGGCGCAGGTAGGCGATCGCCTGGGCCATTTGTTGATAGGTTTCCGGCGCGGTCATCATGGGGAAGGGCTGCCTTGTCAGCATCGCTGTTCCCCAGCCTAGGGAGAAACACCCCCCCGAAGCCACCCAGTTCTTGCGCGATCGCGGGGTCCAGTTTCGGGCGTAGGATGGCGTTGTCCCGCAGGGTAACGCATCTTCCAGGGCAGACCTGCCCTGGAAGTCATTTGTGCGGCGTCATCTGGTGCAATCGGTTGAGAACCCGCGATTGCTGGAGTGGCGATCGCCGGGGATTCGATGCGTTTTGCTGCGCAGAAACGGCACCCTACGCTTCACTTTGCAGGTAGGCTTCCAGCGCCGCCGCCGCTAAATCCCGCAGGGATTTGCCTTCGACATCGGCCTTGGCTTTGAGGCGATCGTGGAGCTGGGGTGATAGCTCCACGCGCCAGCGCTGGCGGGAGGAGCCTTTGCTGCTGGATTTGAAGGCCTTGGGGTTGGCTTTGTATTGCTCAGCAAATTCGCGCAGGGCCTCGAAGCCAATGCGATCGCAAAAGTCCCCGAAGCTTTCTTTGGGCTGGCGATCGCGCTTGAACTGCACAAACATCGGCTCCAGCTCAGTTTCGATATCCGCCTCCGCCAGCTTTTGCAGATAGGGCCGGGCCAGGCGGGTCTGGTTGGGGCAGCCCCCCAGCCAGAGCTGGTAGGTCTCGTTGCCGCTGCCGACGAAGCCCACTTCCGCCATGTAGGGCCGGGCGCAGCCATTGGGGCAACCCGTCATGCGCACAACAAAATGTTCATCCTTGAGGCCGACCTTGGTCAGGGTGGCGCGGAGGCGCTCCAGTACGCTGGGGATGATGCGCTCGGATTCGGTCATGGCCAGGCCGCAGGTGGGCAGGGCCGGGCAGGCCATGGCGTAGCGCTCTAGGGGATCAATCTCGGTCTCCTTGGCAATGCCGTGGCTGTCGAGAATCGCCTGGATCGCGTCCTTATCCTGGGGCTCGATCTCGTAGAGGATGGCATTGTGGTTGCCGGTCAGGCGCATGGGCAGGTTAAACTGCTCGACGATTTTGCGCAGGGCGGTTTTGAGCTTGAAATCGCCTTCGTCCTTGACCCGACCGTTGAGGATGTTCACCCCCAGGAACAGCTTGCCGTCGCCCTGGTCGTTCCAGCCCAGGAAGTCCAGGTACTTAAAGGCAGGCTGGGGCTTCATCGGCTGGATTTTTTTGCCGAAGTATTCCTCTAGCTTGGCGGTGAATTTCGCCACGCCCCAGTCGTGGAGCAGGTACTTCATGCGGGCATGGCGGCGTTCGACGCGATCGCCATAATCCCGCTGGGTCGCCAGAATGGCTTTCACCAAATCATAGATATCTTCCTTCGCTACAAAGCCGATTTCATCGGCGGTGCGGGCAAAGGTCTCGTCTTTGTTATGCATCCGGCCCAGGCCGCCGCCCGCATAGACGTTGAAGCCCAGGTGCTGGCCATTTTGGTCACAGATCACCACTAGACCGATGTCCTGGGTGAGGATGTCGATGGAGTTATCGCCGGGCACGGTCACCGCAATCTTGAACTTGCGGGGCATGTAGTAGGTGCCATACAGCGGCTCTTCGCTGTTGTGGATCAGCGTGCCGTTGCCGTTGCGCTGGCGGGCGGCTTTGACTTCGGGATCCTCTTCGGCACTGATGGCCTTTTCGCCATCGAGCCAGATTTCGTAGTAGGCCCCGGTTTGGGGGGTGAGCAGGTCGGCGATATTATCGGCGTATTTCCAGGCGAGCTGGTAGTCCAGGCGATCCTTGTAGGGCGCAGGCGGGGCCATAACGTTGCGGTTGAGGTCGCCGCAGGCCCCCAGGGTGGAGCCCATGTTCTTGACGATGGTGGAGATCACCTGCTTGAGATCCCGCTTGAGGATGCCATGGAGCTGAAAGCCCTGACGGGTAGTAACGCGCATGTTGCCGCAGCCAAATTCATCGGCCATGCTGTCCATGGCCAAATACAGCTCTGGCGGAATGAAGCCCCCCGGATTGCGGGTGCGCAGCATCATGCTGTAGTCCTTCTCCTGGCCCGGCACTCGCTTGAGGTCGCGATTGCTCTGCTGGTAGGAGCCGTGGAATTTGAGGATCTGGATGCCGTCTTTGCTGAAGTGGGTGGTGTCTTGCTTCAGCTCCGTCGCGACGGGCTCGCGCAAAAAGTTGCTGCGCTCCTTGATGCCCTCAAGCTTGGACTTTTCCTGGGCACTGGTGGGGGAGGCAGATGCAGCAGTTAGGGCTGGGGACATGGTGGCTGTGAGATGGGTGACTCTGAGGGTGGTGGCGCGAAAATGGACGACTCTAAGAGGAATGAGTCTAGGATTGCGCAGCGGCGTAATTGTGCGCGGATTGGTCATTGCGTCACGCGCGACGGTTACGCCACGGACGGTTACGCCACGGACGGTTACGCCACGGACGGTTACGCCACGAGTGACTGCGGATATCGATCCTAACACTTGGATCCCATCCCATTGCAGATTCCCAGGCGACGTTAGGAAAACGAAATCCTCGGGCCAGGGATGGGGGCCAGCGTTAGGCCAAGGGGCGAGGATTCAGGGGCCAGGATCAAGGGCGATCGCCGCCTTCCCCGCGTCCCCGCCCCAGTCCCCACTCCCCAGTCCCCACTCCCCCGATCAACCCCGTCCCATGCGACCCAGGGCACGGTTCAGCCTGCCCTCGTAGTCATAGATCTTGGCTTGGGCCGCCTGGTACATCGGACTCCCCGGCGGAATTGCCCGCAAAAAATTGAGCGCTCGCTCCCAGCTCTGGGCAGCCCGCTTCCACTCTGCCTGGGTGCGAGCCTGATCGGCCACAAATTGGGCATCTCCCCCTAGGGCGACGGCGGCATTATAAAGCGCACTCGGATCCGGCAAGGATGCGGCCTCGGCGCTGGTCGCTGCTCCCAAAACCAGGTCAGAGATCCAGGCCGCTGGCTCCATCTCCTCCGCCTCCAAATGCTGAGCCAGGCGAGGCCGCTCGACACTCCCCAGCCACAGCAAGAGTGCCCCTGATGCAATTGGCACCAAGCGACAAAAATTCAGCATGCTAGATTTTAGATTCAGCAAAGAAATAGGTGCAGTAGCAACGAAGCCGCGATGGATTGGGGGGAATCGCAGCGAATTTGCTCCGGTATTTGATGACTCACTCCGCTTCAATGTTCCCTGACATAGAAGCAAAGAATCAGACTTGCTGCTGCAACAAAACCTGCGGAAACAGAAAAATAGCGACAAGGATTTTGATCACAGACCCGTCAAATCTCCCGTTCAATGTCCTGTCAAATATCTTCTCAAAAGAGCAGCGGTGCTGGATTCTACGATGCACCCAGCGTCAAAATCCTCGTGATAGCCCGGACGACAGCCGGACGGACGCAGTTCGGTCCCACGGCAGGTATTGATTGAATCAATAAATTGGCAAAGCGACAGGCTTCCTCTGCGAGGATGTTTGAGAATTCGTCAAAGCCAGCGATTCCATACCGAATGAGGTTGGACTGTGCCTGTTTTTTTAAGCAAAAGTACGGGCTATGGGCACCATCGGCTACAGCTAAAGCTATTCTCAAACATCCTCTGAGCAGAGTCGTTCCGCTGCTAAGCTGGCCAGCTTTGAAACGGATGCTTAACCAGATAGGAGTTGTAGTAGCGACGATCGCCCGTTACCTCCAGCCCCACCCAATCCGGCAGGGGCACCGGCTGATCCTCAGATTGCAGCTCCACCTCCGCGAGAATCAGCCCCGCATTTTCCCCCGCAAACTCATCCACCTCCCACAGCAGATCCCCGATCGCAATCTTGTAGCGAACCTTGGTAATGATGGGGCGATCGCAGAGGGTTTCCAGAATTTCCTGGGCCTCCGCGAGGGGAATTTCATATTCAAACTCGGGCCGACCCAGGCGATTCGGCAGCGCTGGCCCCTTCAGGGTCAAATAGCCCTTCGCACCTACCAGGCGCACCCGGACGGTGCGGCGATCGCGGGTGGCGATGTAGCCCTGACAGTAGGGCACCCCCTCGGCCAAGCCGCGCCAGCCCTCACCCGCGAGCAAAAATTTGCGCTCGATTTCCTGGCCCATGGCTGGCTATTCCACCCGCCCGACCAAAAACGCCTGGATCTCCGCATCGCTGGCCTGGGGCGCGATCGCTCCCATCCCCGTCACCGCCAGGCTGCTGGCCGCGCTGGCATAGCGCACCATCCCCGCCACAAAGCTCTCATCCATCAGCCTTTGCAAGCTGTTCGTCACGAGCTGACTGAGCACCGCCGCCGCAAACGCCTCGCCCGCTCCAGCCAGGTCCAGCACCGGCACCTTGAAGGCTGGGATTTGCCCTCGGGGGCCTGCCAGCAGGGCATAGCCGACGCCCTGATCCGGATCAACCACAAAGACCCCTTCGAGCTGATCGAGCTGGGCCAAAATCCCAGCCGCATCGGTCGTATCCAACAGCCACTCCGCCTCTGAGGGAGAGAGCTGGAGAAAATCCACTTGGCCCATCAAAGCTCGGATCTGGGCCTTGGCGGCCTCGGGATCGGGCCAATGGCCAGGCTGCCACTGGACATCCAGAAAAATCTTCGTGCAGGTCTCATCGGCCAACTCCAGGGCGCGGGCCAGGGCCGCAGCGGAGTCTGGGTAGGCCAAGGCGCTCGTGCCGAGCAAGAGATAATCCGCCGCTGCAAATGACGCTTCGGACAAGGCTGCTGCTTGGAGCTGGGCATCGGCACAGTGAGCGGGCTCGCCTTCGCCCCAGCTCAGAACCTGGCCCTGGCTGTCCCTGGTCACAACTCGGGTAGGGGCGGTGGGATGCTGCTGGAAGCCGCTGAGGTCGATGCCAGCCTGGCCCAGTTGGGCAACCAGCCCCTGGCCCGCTGCATCGTCACCCACCGCACCGATCAAAGCCGCTGAGGTGGACAGCTTGGTCAACCCAAAGGCCACATAGACAGGGGCACCGCCGGGAGCGTCCGAGCTGTCCCCTACTGCACTGACCCTGCGATCCGACACAATCTCACCGAAACAGATCACCTGGGGACTCGCCATAGCTGTTGTAGAAAAAGTTAGAACTGGAAAAGCTAGATCTGAATTGTAGGCAATCGGCGATCGCTAGAACCGGCCCCGCGAGAAATCCTCATCCGTAAACATCCTGGGACTCGATCTGGCCTGCTAGTAGTCTAGGGCGTAAGTTTTGCCCCCCTCACCCTAATCCCTCTCCCACAAGGGTCAACTACAAGGGTCAACTTATGTGTACACCGTAGCTATCAAATGAAGAAGGGGTTGGGGGATGAGGTCGGCTTAGGCTAGTCCAGAAACTGACACCTCGCTGTACTAGAGCTGGCCTGTCGGAATTCGGCCTATGTCAATATTTTTGCTGGGAAATATCTCGAAAATCGACGTTTCTGTCACCGGAGTTAACGTTTTTACGACTTTCATGACAATTTTTTTCTACAATAGGTCAAACGCTGAGTATAAGTACTGGGGTAAATCGACCTATGGCCAACAGCGGAACCCAACCGCCAACCGCCCTGTCCGAGCGAGAACTCCAGATTGTCGAGCTGGTGACTGCGGGGCTGACAAATCAGGAAATTGCGGTGCAGTTAGAAATTAGCAAGCGCACGGTGGACAACCACATCAGCAATATTCTCCAAAAAACAGAGACGGGCAACCGGGTGGCACTGGTGCGTTGGGCTTTGGAATGGGGCAAGGTTTGCCTGGATCAGGTGAATTGCTGTGCCCTGCCCGCTCCCGGCCAGGCTCCGCCCCCGGCCCCCGAAGCCGCACAGTCTGTGCCTGGGCCCGAGGAATAGTGGTTGCCCCTAATCAAGCATTACTCAGACGTTCAGGGTTGCCCAGAATTATCGTTGATCCAAATTCATCCCAGGGCTGCGACGGCGGTCGGCTGCTGCGGTAGCCTAGATAGGCTGGAGTGGCTTGCGCCGATGCGTTGCTGCTCGCTGTCAGCCAGCGACAGCCACCGGATGAAGCATGAGGGGAGATGGACGGCGACATTATGGGTTCTATTCAATCGCTGAAAGGCACGCGCGATATTTTGCCGGATGAGGTGGCCTACTGGCAGTGGGTCGAGGGAGCAGCGCGGCGGCAGTTTGCCCAGGCGGCCTACCAAGAAATCCGGACTCCGATCTTTGAAGATACGGCGCTGTTTGCTCGCGGCATCGGCGAGGCCACGGATGTGGTGGGTAAGGAGATGTACACCTTTACGGATAAGGGCAACCGTTCGACTACCCTGCGTCCCGAAAATACCGCTGGGGTGGTGCGGGCCTACATCCAAAATGGCTTGGCGGCCAAGGGCGGGATTCAGCGCCTTTGGTACAGCGGGCCGATGTTTCGCTATGAGCAACCCCAGGGCGGACGCCAGCGACAGTTCAATCAGTTGGGGGCGGAGGTGCTGGGCAGCAAAGACCCGCGCGCCGATGGGGAGGTGATTGCCCTGGCCCAGGATTTGCTTCAGGGTTTGGGCTTGGTCAATTTGACGATGGACTTGAACTCGGTGGGCGATCGCAGCGATCGCGCCGCCTACCGCGAAGCCCTCGTCGCCTACCTCACCCCCTACAAAGATGACCTGGATGCGGACTCCCAGGATCGCCTCAATCGCAACCCCCTGCGCATCCTCGACAGTAAAGATCGCCGCACCCAGGAGATTGTCGCCGCTGCGCCCAACCTCAGCGCCTACCTCAGCCCCGAGTCCAAAACTTTCTTCGATCGCGTCCAGCAATCCCTGAGCGATCTCAACATTTCCTACCGGCTCAACCCCCGCCTCGTGCGTGGTCTGGACTACTACACCCACACCGCCTTCGAGATTCAATCCGCCGATCTGGGAGCCCAGGCCACGGTCTGTGGCGGCGGTCGCTACGATGGTCTGGTGGAACAGTTGGGCGGCCCAGCAACGCCAGCGGTGGGCTGGGCCATGGGCCTGGAGCGGCTGATGCTGCTGCTCAAGGGCCTGGGTCCAGCGCCCCAGTCAGCCTTTGATTTCTATGTGGTTTCCCGAGGCGAAGCGGCCCAGGCCCAGGCCCTGAAGCTCGCCCAGGCCCTGCGTCGCCAGGGGTTTTCCGCCGAGCTGGACCTCAGCGGCAGCGCCTTTGCCAAGCAGTTCAAGCGGGCCGATCGCAGTGGGGCGGTGGCCTGTTTGATCCTGGGGGAGGATGAGGCGATCGCCCAGACCTTGCAGCTCAAATGGCTCAGCTCCGGCCAACAGGCATCCTACGGCCAAGCCGCGCTGCTCCAAGATCCGGCGGCCCTGCGCCAGCAGCTCCAGCAAGCCAGGGCGGCGATGTCGGAAGCCTAGGGGATGGGGGCAGATGACTGGTTCGATCTGACCTTCAAGTGATCTTCAAGTGACCTTTGTTAAGCCTCAATCGACCTAAAGCGGCACATTCGGGACCGGCGCGCCAAATTCCACGAGAAATGGCACCGCAGCTTCGCCCTCGGGCGCGAGCTCGCCAGGGGAGGGCTCTACGGGGATGGACCAGGCTTCGGTGCTGGATTCGGGATTCGGTGCAGCGGCGGTTTGGCTGGGGGCGGTTTGGCTGGGGGCGGTTTGGCTGGGGCGATTTGGCTGGGGGTTGTCTCCCAGACTGGCGCTGGGGCGATCGCCGCTGGCGCAGCTTCCCCCAGGCCGCCGCCCAAGCTGGCAGCGGATTGCTGGGCTCCGTTGAGGGGCAGGAGTTTGGGGTCGATCGCCGCCTCCACCGGGGCGATGGGGCGTTCGGTCAGCGCGCCCACCATTTGGGCGGGATCGACCAAGGTCTGGCCCAGGGCCAGGCTGTTGTTGCTGAGGGGAGCTTGGCCGAGCTGGGGGCTGGGGCAGTTTGGGCAGGTCCGGGGCAACGCTGGCTTCAGTTGAAGCTGGGCTGGGCTGGGGGATAACGGTGCTGGGCAAGGGAGGGAGTGGGTCGCTGCCCCAGGGGATGGCTGAGTCTGGTTCTGGGGAAACAGCCGGGTCTGGAACAGCAGCCGGGTCTGGGGCGATCGCCGCCTGCCCCCCGGCAGCGGCCTGCTGCCGGGCCAGGGTCTCTTCCATCGATGTAAATTCTTTTCCAGGCAAGGAGGCTGGCAGGTCCGGCTGGGCGTCAACTTCCGGCAGGGGCGGGACTGGCGCTGGGGCCAGCGGCTGGGCTGGTGGCGCTTCTAGGGAGATGACCGGTGGCGCGATCGGCGCTGCCATGGATACGGACTGGTTTTCTGCCGCCAGCAGGGGCTGAAGCGACCAGCGGCCATCGCCCAGGGCCACCAAGTCCACCTGCTTGGGCTGGAGCACCGTCCCCGCTGCCAGGGTCAAGACCAGGCGCGTCTGGCCCCCTGGGGACTGGGCCACCTGAATTTGTTGAACCACCCCGCCTGCCTGGGTTTCTAGGGCTTTGGCTTGGCGGTAATCTCCCGACAAATCCACCACAATCCGCATGGGATTGGCCATGAGGAAATAGCGCGGCTGTTCGCCTGGGTCGAGGTCAAGGGCGAGGGCTCCTGTCTGGGGGCTGTATTGCCAGCTCGCCAGGGCTGCGGCCTGGGCAGGCTGCGATGGCGCTCGGCCCGGCAGCCCTGAACCCAGCAGCAGCAAGCCGAGCAGCGGGCTGGCGAGGCGGCGAAGCAAAAGCTGATGCAGCGGCCTGGTTTGGCTGGATGTCCCGGTGCGGGCAGTGGGGGCGGGGCTGGGTTGGGGGGCGATCGCGCAGCAAGCTGCCCTCCCGTTCAAGGAGGTGGAGGAGATGGGGGAGCTGGCGTCCATGGGCGATTGCAGCTTGGCCCTGGCGATGAAGAGCATAGTGATGAAGACCGTAGGCGAAGAAGACCGTAGGCGAAGAAGACCGTAGGCGAAGAAAACCGTAGGCGACTAAAAAAGAGCGCTATTCCGGCTCGGGAAAAAGCTGCGTTGCATGATAGACCCTAGATTTAAATTCGACACGGACCCCAGGGCCGAAACGGTACAAAAGTTCATCTGCAAGGCGTTCAGTGTCGCTCCGCTCCATCGCCCCTGCTCCTCTGGCCAACAGAAATGGAGACCTGCGATCGCAGATCTCCAGCCCAGGTTGCTCACCTGGATTCACCTCCTATTGGCCAGACTGATCCTCCCGCACCCAGGGCGATCGGCAGCCCCAGCCACGCTGCCCTAGATACCGGGCCTAATTGCTAATTTTCTGAGCTTCGCGCTTGGCCAATTCAAAGGCATCCGCCGCCGCAGCGGCCTCCGGTGCAGGCCCCAAGCGAATCTGAATCATCGGCCCAGAGCGGGCTAGGCGAATCACAACGCCATCTTCCACCAGATGCTCTTCCACCCGTTTGCCACTGACATAGGTGCCATTGGTACCCAGATTAACCACAAGCCAGTGGGGACCGGAGGCCTGAACTTCGACATGGTAACGGGACACCACAGCGCTGTAGAGCACCACTTGGTTGTCCGCAGCACGGCCAATGCGCACCACCGCTTCCTCTTGGAACGTCCAGGATTGGACCGGCGTGGATTGGAGGGGATGGAGCAGAGTCAGAGTAATCACGGCTTAGTCGCGCATGGGACAAGGAGCAGACAGGTTTCACTGGCGGGCAACAGGGAGGATAGGGCCAGGCTTACGCCAGGCGGGCAGCGCCTAGGTAGATCCAAATAGCGGATAGGCCAAAATACCAGATACATCCAAATATCCGATACATCTAAACATCAGATACATCTAAACATCAGATACACCCGAGTATTCGATGCATCCCAACAGATTACGCAGAATACGGCCCGTGGGAACCGGTTCTACCCATGATCAAATATACCCGTCCCATTGAACAGGCTCTATGCAACCTGGAACAAAAAAGTGACGAGATCACCTTTGCCGAGGGAGATGCGATCGCCCACCCGCAAACGGTGGCGATTGCCCGGCACCAGGGGCAAATTGTTCACATAGGTGCCGTTGGAGCTGCCCAGATCTTCGATGTAGTAGGCATCCCCTTCCACCCGAATATCTGCATGGACACGGGAAACGACTTCGGAATCGGGAAAGCCGGTCACATCGATGTCGGGGGGGATGCGATCGTTGGCCTTGCCCAGGTGAACCACACTCAGAGACTCTGGCAAATCCACCGTGACATTGCTGCGGATGTGGAGCAGCTTGGCGCGGGGAAGCTGGAGCTGGGTGGGAGGGCTGCCGGGGGTCGGGGCTGGCGGTGAACTGACTGCCGGGGTTTCAGCCGTCGGCCCCAGCGCAGCGGAGGCTTCCACCGCTGCGCCCAGATCGGCTTCGAAGTCTAGCCCGCCCTCGGGATCGATATCTGAATCAAGATCGAATTCCTCCGCCAGGGCTGCCTCCACATCCAAGGCTTCCAGCTCATGCTCAGCGGTGGGCAAGATTGGCGATGGGGCGATCGCTGGACCGGGAGAGGCCCCAGGCGCTTCCAGGGCCGTCGGCAAGTCATTACCCAAGACCGGCGCAGCAGAAACAGCAGGCGGCATGACGGGGGCCGGCGCTTGAATATTGAAACCACATTGCCCGCAAAAATTCGCGTCAACCTGGACCGGGGCACCGCAGTTCGGACAGGGGACCATCTCCGGCAGGGGCGTATAGCAGGCCTCGCACTGGGTGGCTCCCTCGGGATTATGGTGGTCGCAATTCGGGCAGACAATCATATCAATTTGGCTGAATAGAAGATGGCTCGAACGCGCTGTGCCAAACGGACAAATCAACCTTGCGACAGACGCCAAGGTGTTTGTGCAGGCCCAACCGCAACCCATCGGAAGCATCGCAGGGCAGGCAGTGCAGTATAGATGCAGGATTCCCTGAAGAACGTAAACTCTCCCTCTCAATCATTCCCGCAACTGGGATGATTTCCGCAACCGAAGCCTCCCAGCATAATCGCCTTCAACTCAACTTGAGTAAAGTGGTCTGGACCCTGCAATGGAGCGATGCTTGGCTACCAGCGAGGGGCGTAGAGGGTAGGGACTGGGGTGGGAGAACTGGAGTGGGAGAACTGGGGC
>JAAUQQ010000145.1 GCA_012032745.1 Synechococcales cyanobacterium RM1_1_8 | reverse complement strand
GGCGTGGCATCATCGCCGAGGATTTTACCTTCGAGCGCCTCTATCGAGCCGCCGCCGCCGGAGCCCAAGTCCTCAAAGCCGTCTACGGCCCCGAGACCGGCAGCAATACCGTGATTGTTGGCTACGATCGCCGCTTTCTCGCTGAGGAATTTGCTCAGACCGCTGCTGCTGCTGCCCGTGCTGCAGGCCTGGAAGTGGTGATCTCGAACAGCTATGCACCGACACCCGCCTTCAGCTATGCCGCCAAGGATCAAAACGCTCTGGGAGCCCTGGTAATTACCGCAAGCCACAACCCCGGCACCTACTCTGGCCTCAAGCTGAAGGGGGCATTTGGAGGCTCTGTGCCCCCAGAGGTCACGCAACGGGTAGAAGCATTGCTAGAAGCCGGCCATGTACCGGAAGCGCCCGCTGCTGCGGATCTACCCAATTTTGATCCCTGGACCAACTACTGTGCTGCCCTCAAGGCCAAGGTCGATATTCCAGCGATTCAAGCTGCGGTGCGGGAGGGTCGTTTGCAAATCTTTTCGGATGTGATGTATGGCGCAGCGGCCACGGGCCTCGCCCGCATTTTGGAGGTGGAGGTGACGGAGCTGCACGGCCAGCGCGATCCGCTGTTTGGCGGCGGTGCGCCGGAGCCCTTGGAGCGCCATTTGTCGGAGCTGATGACGGCCATTCGCGATCGCCCCACCCCCACCAACCTGGCCGTGGGCTTTGTCTTCGATGGCGATGCCGATCGCATCGCCGCCATCGATGCCCAGGGCAACTTCCTCAGCTCCCAGGTGCTAATTCCCATCCTCACAGAACATTTGGCCGCCCGCCGGGGCTTGACCGGCGAAGTGATCAAAACCGTCAGCGGCTCGGATCTAATGCCCAAGGTGGCGGAGCTGTTTGGCCTCAGCGTCCACGAAACGGCGGTGGGCTACAAATACATCGCCGATCGCATGTTGCAGGTGCCGGTGTTGATCGGCGGCGAGGAATCCGGCGGCATCGGCTACGGCAGCCACATTCCAGAGCGGGATGCCCTCCTGGCAGCGCTGTACTTACTAGAGGCGATCGTTCAGTCCGGTAGCGAATTGGGTACGCTGTACCGGAGTCTACAGGCGCGCACTGGCTTTGATGCAGCCTATGATCGGGCCGATTTGCCCCTAGCCAGCGATGCAATCAAAGCCAAGGTCAAGGAAAACCTCAGCGGTGACAGCCGCCCCCAGGAAATTGCTGGGCAAGCGGTAACCGACTGCATCACCACCGATGGCTTCAAGTTCCGTTTAGCCGATGGCCGCTGGCTGATGATTCGCTTCAGCGGCACAGAGCCCCTACTGCGGCTCTACTGCGAAGCAGCCACCCTAGAGGACGTCCAGGCAACCCTGGCCTGGGCCAAAACCTGGGCAGCGCAATTCTGAGACCGCCCCATCCCTCCCCACCTCCCACTCTCCCCACCTCCCACCTTTCACTCCATGGTTGCCCTCCACTCCGACAACACCGGAAACGCTGCCCCCATCGCCCTAGCCCTCAAAGTCGTGGGCTGTGTTTTGCTGGCGATCGCCGCGATCGACTACATCGTCCTACTGCTCCCCCCGGACTTCAGCAACCCCGAATGGCAGTTCCAACTTTCCTCCCAAATCACCGATCGCGGCGTTTTGCCCCTCCTCGGTGTGGGGCTGTTGACCCTGTCCATCTGGATCGAACAATTCGCTGGCCTGTCTGAAAAAGGCTCAATGCGGGCGGTCACCCTGCTGGCCTCCGTCGCCTTGGCCCTGTTGTTTTTGACCATGGCCCCCCTGCACTTTGTCAGCGCCGGTCAAGCCAGTGCCGCCGCCACCCGCCAGATCAACGAGCGCACCGCCCAGTCCGAGGCCGAGCTCGAAACCCGGCTCCAGCAGGAGCGCGCCCAGATCAATGCCGTGCTCAGCGACCCCAGCCAGCTCACCGCCCTGGATCGCGAACTGGCCAAGGAAGACCTGCCAGCGGAGAGCAAAGAACGCCTGACCACAATCAAGGAAAACTTGACCCGCTTCAAGGCCGATCCGACCCTGCTGGAAGCCCAGGAAGCAGAGACCCGCAACCGTGGCCTGGGCGTGATTCGCACAGAAGGCTTAGAGCAATCCAAGCGGGTGTCCTTGGAATTTCGCAAGTCCCGGATGCGCATTCCCCTCAGCAGTGTGATGTTGGCGGGTGCCTTTGCATTTATTTTCTGGACAGGCTTCACCCAAGCTCGCTAGGCGCTCTCTAGGCAAATCTCCCCGGCCAGATCTCCCCGGCCAAATCTCCCCTGTATGGGCTGCTGCTAGCCACGATTTCCCCGCTAAGATTCTCTGTGTATCCACAAGCCCTAGGAATCGCAGCATGAAAACGTTGGTCGTTGCCACGGGGAACCCTGGAAAACTCAAGGAGATGCAGCGTTACTTGGCCCAGACGGACTGGGCCTTGGAACTCAAGCCGCCCGAGCTGGATGTGGAAGAGACCGGCAGCAGCTTCTTAGAAAATGCTCGGCTGAAAGCCTGCCAGGTGGCGGCGGCGACGGGGGAATGGGCGATCGCCGATGATTCCGGCCTCTCGGTCCAGGCCCTAGACGGGGCTCCGGGCATCTACTCCGCCCGCTATGGCCGCGATGACCACCACCGCATTGATCGGCTGCTGCGGGAGCTCGGCCCCAACCCCGATCGCCGGGCTGAGTTTGTCTGTGCGATGGTCCTGGCCCGCCCCGATGGCTCGATCGCCCTGGAGGCCGAGGGCATTTGCCCCGGTGAGATTTTGCCATCGCCGCGCGGGACTGAGGGTTTCGGCTATGACCCAATCTTTTTTGTACCAGAAGCGAATCGCACTTTTGCGGAAATGACGGCGGCCCAAAAGCACCAGCTCAGCCACCGGGGCCGAGCCTTCGCCTTGCTCCTGCCCCAGCTTCAGGCCCTGGAGAATACCTAGGGAACGCTCAACAGCAGGCCCAGGGCGATCGCCACCCCCGCCCCAATCACCGTATTGATCACATTCACCAGCTCATTAGTCAACCAGTCGAACTTTTCTTGGACCGTCGCACCGATCAAGCTCTCAGCATTAGTCGCCAGGAAAGCAGCAACGACACAGATCGCAATGCCGGGAATAGAAATCAAATTCACCGCCAGACCCACCAGCGCCACCAGCAACGAAGCTGCCGCCCCCGCCAGGGTTCCCTCCAGGCTGACCGCGCCTTCGGTGCCCCGAGGCACCGGCTGGAGCGTCGTAATCAAAAACGTGCGCTGGCCGTAGGCTTTGCCAATTTCGCTAGCGGTGGTGTCCGAGAGCTTGGTCGCCAAGCTGGCCACATAGCCCAGGGCGAACAGCGACAACCAGATCGACGTACTGCCTTCGGCGCTGAACTTGGCCATGGCCCAGGCCCCCAGGGCACAGACCGTCCCCGCCGCCGCCGAGCCCCAAACATTCTCTGGACCGCGTGCCCCGCCCCGCTTCTCGGCAATGCCAGCGGCTTCTTTTTCAGCCATGCCGATGCGCGTCACGCTCGAACCGGCCAAAAAGTAGAACATCACCACGGCGTAGCCCGCCCAACCCAGGCTGCCCCAAATGATCACGCCCAAGGCCCAGGCATGGGCAATGCCCCAGGGGTGAGCAGCTTTTTGGGGGCGATCGCCGCTGGCAACAACAGCGCCGTGTTCAGCACCATGCCCACCCCCCAGGGATTGGCCAAAATCGGGTCTAGGAACGCCATGAACATCGCTGCATCTCTACGTTTTCTTTAGAAGAAATTAAAGTTTGCGGTGAACGGTTTGTCACACCTTTATCGCATAATTATTGGGCCTCGTTGGGCGAGCCTCGGCTAGCTTTTCAAACAGTCAGCTTTTCAAACAGCCAGCTTTTCGAGAAGCCAGCTTACCAACCCCTCTGAACTAGCTAAAACCGCAGAGGCTAGGCCAGGGGTCGCCAACGGTGCCATTATTTTTTCTAGGCAACAAGAAGCATCTCTCATGGAGAAACAAGGTGTGGTGTACTGCGCCACGGGGAGCGGTGCCTATTTGGAAGCTGCGCTGATTAGCGCGATCGCCCTGCGCAACCTAGAACCCGAACTGCCGATCACGATCATTTCCGAGCACCAGGCCCTGCCGACCCGCTCCCTCGCCCACTACGGCATCGACACCCGCTGGCTCACCTCCGAGGAGCTGCCCGCCGAGCCCATGCCCTTTCTGTCGCGCTATCTAAAAACGCGTCTGTTCCAGCTTAGCCCCTACGTCGAGACGCTGCTGCTGGATGCCGATATTTTGCCCCACCAGCCGGTGCGCCAGCTCTGGCAGGCCCTGGACCAAGGAGACATGGCCATGGTACCCGATCGCCTGCCCACCGTGGCCCTCTGCGACCATGTGGCGGCAGCGGAAAAGACCTACACCCTGGGCCAGGTACCCCCCACGGCGACCCAGTACAACAGCGGCGTTTTGCTCTGGCGCAGGACCGAGGCCATGGCCCAGTTGTTTGATCACTGGCACCGGGAGTGGCTGCGCTTCGGCCAGCAGGATCAGTTGGCCCTGGTGCGATCGCTCCACCACCGCCAGATGCCCGTGGTCGAGCTACCCCGCAGCTACAACATTTCGCCGATCGACTCCGCGCCGCTGCTGGCCGCTGGGGGGCGCATTCACCTGATGCACTGTTGGGGAGGCATGGTGGCTTCGGGGGAGTTTCGCCAAATTGCCCTGGGCCATTGTCCTCGGGCGGTCCAGACGGTGCAGCGGATGTTGGGGACGGGGAAGCTGGCCGGATAGAGCTGGCTGGATCAGAAGAGGTTTCTATGGGCCGTAGCAACCCATTCCGTAGAAGCCGCGATCGCCTCCCGTTTCTGGCTGTGGCAAACTAGCAAGACAGGCGTAATGGTCTGAATTCGATCCGCTACCCCTCCTCCTCGCCCATGACTTCCCGCCTCCCCGCCCCCCGTTTCCATCCGTCCGCCCTGGCCAAGCCGCCTTCAAGCCCCCTGGCCGCTGGCCTGCTCTGGGGCCTCCTCTGTCTGGCCCTGCCCCTTGGCCTAGCAGCCGTCGCCTTGCCGATCGCCGCGCCCGCCCAGGCAGGCACCTGTGCCTCCAACTGTGGCCCCAGGCCCCTGCGCTTTATTCCCGGCGAATTGGTCCAAGTGGAACTCGCGAACCGCACCACTGGCGTCATTTTGCTCGAAGAAGTCCAGGGCAGCGACCCCATCCCCGTTTCCCCTCGGGGCAGTTTCCGCCTGACGCGCCAGGGCGGCACGGTGAAGAATTCATCGGTGGTATTTTGGGATGCCCAGGGTTTTCCACTCCAGGTCGAGCTCAGCCAGCCCCAGCAGGATGTACTGCGCATTGAAGTCAATTCGGGCTATACGGTGCCGGGCGATCGGGCCATCTACCTTCGAGACGATGGCAGCGTCCAAATCCTATAAATCCACTCACCCAGCCAGACATCAGCCAGACATCAGCCAGACATCGCGTAGGGTGCGTTTCTGAGCAGCAAAATGCACCCGCATTAGCCGCCCGGCAACCCCCACCAAATCCCCAATTTCATTTGCAATTTCATCTGAAATTTTGCTGGCCAGCATCTGGCATTTCCCTCCGATGCATTGCCCTGCGGGACAACGGCACCCTACATTAATGGGATTGGCAATCTGTCGCACATCGTCCCATATGGCCCCCCTCCCCTCCCAGCGCTGGCAACCCTACGCCCCCCAGCTCGAGGCCGTTGCGGCCATTGGTCAAGCCACAGGCCTTCTGCCCCTCGTTGCCCAAGTCCTGGCCAATCGCGACATCGCCACCGCCGAGGCTGCCGCTCAATTCCTAGAGCCTGAGCAAATTCCCCTCGAAGACCCCCTAGAGATTTTCCCCGATCTCGCTGCCAGTTTGGAAGTGCTGGAAGCCGCGATCGCCAACGGCGACAAAATTGCCATCTGCGGTGACTACGATGCCGATGGCATGACCAGCACCGCCCTGCTGCTGCGTGCCCTGCGCTACCTCGGGGCCAATGTGAACTACGCCATCCCCAGCCGCATGAACGAAGGCTACGGCATCAATGACCGCATCGTCGAAGATTTCCACGCTGAGGGCGTGGGTTTGCTGATCACCGTGGACAACGGCATCGCCGCCATCGAACCCATTGCCCTGGCCCGCAAGCTGGGCATTAATGTGATCATCACCGACCACCATGAGTTGCCGGACGAACTGCCTCTGGCCAATGCCATTCTCAACCCCAAGCAGATCCCCCAGAACTCGGGCTATGCGGGCATGGCAGGCGTGGGCATGGCCTACATCGTCGCCACCAGCCTGGCCGCCCAGATGGGACGCTTGGATGAGTTCATTAATCCGCTGCTGGAGCTGTTTACCCTGGGCACGATCGCCGACATGGCCCCCCTGGTCGGCATCAACCGCCGCTGGCTTAAACGCGGCCTAGCCCGCCTGCCCCAATCCCAAATCCCCGGAATCCAGGCCCTGATCGAAGCCTCCGGTGTCAATACATCTAACAAATCCCTCAAGCCCGATGACATTGGCTTCCGCCTTGGTCCTCGCATCAATGCCATTGGCCGCATCGGTGACCCCGAAGTCATTATCGAACTGTTGATTACCGATGACCTGGAGGTGGCACGGGAGAAAGCGGAGATCTGTGAGGCGACCAATCAGGAGCGGCGGCGACTCTGTGAGGAGATTGAGGCGGAAGCGATCGCCCAATGCGAGCAGTTAGACTTGCACCAAGGACATACCCGTGCCCTGCTCCTGCTCCAGGCCAACTGGCACCACGGCGTCATCGGCATCGTCGCTTCCCGCCTGGTGGAGCGCTACGGCATGCCCGTGTTTATTTCCACCTATGAAGATCGGGAGCACATTCGCGGCTCCGCCCGAGGCATCCCGGAATTTGATGTGTTTGAAGCGCTGCAATATTGTGATGAAGTGTTTGAAAAATACGGTGGCCACAGAGCAGCGGGCGGCTTTTCGCTCAAAATTGAAAACTTCGAGCGCTTCCAGCAGTTACTTCAGGAGTTCGCCCGGCAACGGCTAGAGCCGGAGCAGCTCAAGCCCCTAATCAAGCTGGATGCCGAAGCCCAGCTCAGCGAGATCGACTTTGAGTTGTATGGCCAAATCGATGGCCTCAACCCCTGGGGCATCGGCAACCCCGAGCCGGTGTTCTGGAGCCGCAATGTCGAGGTCAAGGAGCAACGCATCGTCGGCCAGGGCCACATCAAGCTCAAGCTCAGTCAGGCAGATGTCAGCGGTGGCAATACAACTGAAATGGGCGGCATTGTTTGGCGCTGGGGCGATTATTACCCGCTGCCAAAGCTGGTGGATGTGGCCTATAAGCTGAAGGAAAACACCTGGAAGGACGATACCAAAATCGAAGTGGAAGTGGTGGGGATGCGCCATTCCGCCGCCGGGCAAGCAGAGCAAGACAGCCAGCGGGACATGGTCAAGCAAATTTTGGCGAATGCGCGGGGTGCCGAGGCCATGCAGACCCAGGCGCTTGCGCCCAGGCTGAAGCAGCTCGCCCGCCCCAGATCGCCCCAGGCAGATCCCATTCCAGCGACGGTGGCCCAGCATTTTGCGCCGATCGCTGAGCTTCAGAAGGCGGTGTTTGAGTTTGGAGATCGCCCCTACCGCTGTCAAATCAAAGACCTGGGCGATCGCAAAGAGCTGCTGATCCGCAATGACCGGGGGGAGGTGCTGGCGATCGAACAGGGCCAAGCCACCGGCCTCCTGGGCAAAAGCCGCGACAGCGCCAAGGTTGTGGATGTGCGCGAGCCGCACTTTAAACAGCTTGTCCAATGTGCCTTGGCCGCCCTTTCAGTGTAAGCGATCGCCATGAACCTGCCCAAACTAGACCTGCCCGCCAACGCCTTCATCCACCCCAATGGCCAAAACCAAGCCGCCGTTGCCCAGCTCTTCGAGCAGGTCATGGATCTGCTGCTGTGCGAAATGGGCCAGGCTGGGCGGCGATCGCCCCTGCCCCCCCTCACCCACCTCCCCGACCACTACATCCCGAACCAAGGCATCCCCGAAACTGAGTTGCTCACCCAACTCAAGGCCATCATCCAACAATCCATGAATGCAGCCCACCCCGGCTACATCGGCCACATGGACAGCATCCCCAGCAGCGCCTCCATTCTGGGCGATCTGGTGGCTGGAGCCCTGAACAACAACATGCTCAGCGTCGAAATGTCCCCCGTGCTGTCGCGCTTGGAGCCGCTGCTGCTGAAGGAGATTGCAGGGATCTTTGGCCTGCCGGAAACCGCTGGGGGGGTCTTGGTCAGCGGCGGAAGTTTAGGGAATTTGCAGGCGATCGCCCTGGCCCGCAACAGCCACTTCCCCATCCTCGAACAGGGTCTGGCTGGCCTAGAAAAACCGCCCGTGTTCTTTGTCTCCGCCGCTGCCCATACGTCATTCAAAAAAGCCGCCATGGTGTTGGGATTGGGCAGCACAGCGGCAGTTGCTGTCGCCACAGATCGGCGGGGCAAGCTGGATTGTGAGGCCCTGGAAGCGGCGATCGCCCAGGCCCACCGCAATGGCCAGGCCCCCTTTGCAGTCGTCGCCACGGCGGGCACCACCATCACCGGCAATATCGATCCCCTGGAGCCCATCGCTGCGATCTGTCGCCGCCACCGCCTCTGGTTCCATGTCGATGCCTCCTACGGCGGAGCCCTGGCCTTTTCGCCCGATCACCAGCCGCTGCTCCGGGGCATCGACCAAGCCGAGTCCATCACCTTCAACCCCCAAAAGTGGCTCTATGTCACCAAAACCTGCGCCATGACGCTGTTTCGCGATGCCAAAGCTTGGCAAGACAGCTTCCGCATCGGCGCACCCTACATGGGTGAAGCGGACGATGCCATCAACCTGGGCGAAGTCAGCCTCCAGGGCACGCGCCACGGCGATGTGCTCAAGCTCTGGATGACGTTGCAGCATTTGGGCAGGCAAGGTTGCAGCAGCATCATTGAGCGAAACTTGGCGCTGACCCAGGTTTTTCTGCAAAAGATTCGCGATCGCCCCTACCTCAAACTCGCCACCGAACCCGAAATGAATATTATCTGCTTTCGCGCAGAGCCGGGGCAGGGGGCAGCGACAGATCGGGATGGGGTGAACTGGGACGACTGGAATAGTCAGTTGCAGAACCATCTATTGGAGACAGCCAAGGTTTTTGTCTCTTTACCGTTGTATCAGGGCCAGCGCTGGCTCAAGGTCGTACTGCTCAATCCGTTTACCACCCTGGAGCAGCTAGAGCAGCTATTTCAGGCCCTGGATCAATTTGTCGCCCGGCCAGGTCCATCTCGCCAGCGCCTGAAAGCTTAGCCGCTCAGCGCTACATCACCCAGCGGTGACAGAGCATGGCCAGCAGCAGACCGGCTAGCAGTGCAAAGGTCAGCACCAGGCCCAGGGGCAGGCTGAGCAGTGGAAAACCGAACAGGGAGAGGGTCACGAGCTGGGCATTTTGCTGGGCGAAGAGGGCGATCGCCCCCAGCCCCAAGCCGAAGGTGGCGATGGTCAACAGCGGTAGGGTAGTGCGCATGGTGGGCGAAGCAGGGCGGAACCTGGATTATTTCGCTATCTTAGCTTGGGTTGTCTTAACCTAATGGCGTAAGAAAGAACTTTCCTAGAAGCCAAGGCAACGTCAAATGAGCCGTCTCCTCACTGGCCACTCTGCCAGAACGATCGCCACAAAACTGATCGGCCAATGGTCTCTCTGGCGAGTCCTGCGTCTCTTCCTCTTGGCCTACGGAACCCTCTGCGTTTACGGCTGGTTCTTTTCTAACCAGCAGATGTTCTTCCCCCAGCCCGCCAGCTACGGCGAGGCGGATATCTCGCTTAGGCTGCCCGTGGCGGAGGATCGGAAGATTGCGGTTCTATCGCTGCCCAATCCGGAGGCGAAGCTGACGATTCTTTACAGCCATGGCAATGCCGAGGACTTGGGGGATATTCGCCCGAAGCTGGAGCGGATTGGGGAGAGCGGCTACAGCGTTGTTGCCTATGACTATGCGGGCTATGGCCTCAGCGATGGGGAGCCCGGCGAACGGCGGACCTATCGCGAGATTGAGGCGGTGTATCGCTATGTGGTGGAGGAACTGGAGGTGCCGCCGGGGCAGATTGTGGTTTATGGACGGTCGATTGGTGGCGGGCCGAGTCTGTATTTGGCGTCGCGGGAGCCGGTGGGTGGGTTGATCGTCGAGAGTTCGTTTGTCAGTGCGTTTCGGGTGCTGACGCGGGTGCCGCTGGTGCCGTTTGATAAGTTTCCCAATCTGGCGCGGATGAAGCAGGTGTCGGTGCCGGTGTTGATTATGCATGGGGAACAGGATGGGGTTATTCCCTTGTGGCATGGGCAGAAGCTGTATGAGGCTGCGCCGGAGCCGAAGCAGGCGCTGTGGGTTGAGGCGGCGGGGCATAACGATTTTATTGAGGTGGCGGGAGATCGCTTCGACCAGGCTTTGAAGGCGTTTGCTGAGCTTGTCATCGAAGCCTCCTAGGGACGGCTCTATAGCGCTGACCATCCCTGGGGCTGTTTGAGCTGCGCTGGCTGACAGAGTGACGGATGGACCGAAGCCTGACGCGCTTAGAGCGAGTTGAGGAAGGTTACGAGGGCTTCGCGATCGCTCTGTTCCATTGCCAGGTACTGTTCCTTCGCCTGTTGGGCCTCACCCCCGTGCCAAAGAATTGCCTCTTCAAGGTTGCGGGCGCGGCCATCATGGAGCAAGAACGTATGCTTATTGACCAGTTCCTGTAGACCAATGCCCCACAGCGGCGGCGTTCGCCATTCTTGACCGTCGGCCTCGAAGTCCGGTCGGTTATCGGCCAGGTCTGGTCCCATGTCATGCACCAGCAGATCCGTGTAGGGATGAACCCTTTGATTGTTGAATTCAGGATGGACTGAGGCCTCACCTGTTAGCTGTCTAGGCAAGTGGCACGATGCACATTGCGCCTGATAAAACAGCCGCTCTCCCTGCTGCTCCGGCTCGCTGTCTAGGTTTCGCCTGGCTGGAACGCCCAGCAGGCTCACATAGGTGTTGATCTTGTCTAAGAAGACGTCGCTCAATTCGGGCTGATCGCCTAGCTGGGTTGCGGTCTGGCAGTCCGCCTGAGTTTCACTACAGCTCGGTTGACTGAACAAGTTGCTGGTAATACCAATGTCGCCATTGAAGGCCCCGGCAATTTGCTGTTTTAAGTTGGGCTCATTGGCTTTCCAGCCGAAGCGACCCACCACTTTCTGCTGGCTGGCGACGTCCCAAACCCAGTTGGGTCGGCCGGAAATTCCGTCGCCATCGCTGTCGTCAGGATCGGCCTGCTGCAAGATCTGCGCTTCGGGAATGTTGTCTAGCAAACCTAGCCCGTGAACCGCAGGGGCAACGCGGGGAGAAAACAGCGTCTTCTCGCCCAGAGGACCGTAGGCCAGCTCCGTGAAGTCATAGCTGGGGCGGCGCAGGCTGTAGGATTGGCCATCTGCGAAGGTGCCAGGTTCTTCAGCCCATTGAATTTGGGTCTTACCTTCAGCCGCTACACCGAGGATGCCTTGCTCCTGAAATTGCCCTCCAGTAGACGGGGTGGGGCAGCCGGTCCGCCCCGTTCATTTTGGCCTGGAATACTCAGTCGCACCAGCTTGGAGAGCATCCGAGT
>JAAUQQ010000144.1 GCA_012032745.1 Synechococcales cyanobacterium RM1_1_8 | reverse complement strand
TGGGCGATTTGGGCGGGGCGGGGGCGGTGGGGCGATCGCCGGGGCTGCCCTTTGCCCACGGGCTGGTGTCCTTGGCGGGGCTGGATTGGGGCGGGCAGGCTGGGGATGCAGCCGAGCTGCTGTTTCAGTTGTATCAGGAACTGCTGGCCGCAGTGGGGCTCGATGGGGAGGCGGGGGGCTGGGCTCCAGGGGCCTATAATCTTTTGGTGACGCGGGATTGGATGTTATTGGTGCCCCGCCGGGCGGAGGCATTTGAGGGGATTTCGGTGAATTCGTTGGGGTTTGCGGGGTCGATGTTTGTGCGGGATGGGGAGGAGTTGGCGCGGTTGAAGGCGATCGGGCCGATCACGATTTTGCAGGCGGTGGCAGTGGTTTAGCAGACCTTTTGAAAGTGTGTTGCTGTTGAAAGTATGTTGTTGCTTCCCCTTCTCTTTCCAAACCCTTTACGACTGGCTACTTTAGATTGTTAAGCCACAGGCGTAGTTCGCTAATCAAGCTGTTGTGGTTGCTAGAGCGCTTCCCCTGGTTGAGGAATCCATTCAATACATTGCCTGAAAGCATAGGGAAAACTGAACTACTTTCACACTCCATATATTCGCCTTCCTGTAGCTGCAAAATAATCAACTGACTATGCTTATAACGCCAAACCTCTTCGACTCCCATGGCTCGATAGATGTTCAATCGAGACTTGGATGAACTTGTAATATCCACCTCAACCACAAGATCGGGTGGAAAATCTTGAGGTGGAGAGTCATCTTCGGGATTAACTCGGCTGGCATTCTGAATATAAAAGCAAGAGTCTGGTTCAACCCCTTGTTTCAGCTCTTCATTGTCAAAGGTTGTTGAGCCAAAGGACAAAACCTCCATATCCAGCTCTTCCGTCAGCGTAACGATGATGCGCTCCAGCAAACGATTGAGTAGTTCGTGTAATTTTGAAGGCATCTTGATTTCTAGGGTGCCGCAATCATAGGTCAGCCGCGCAGAACGATGCTCCCCCAGATCGCTCAATAAGGCTTGATAGGTCTGCCAGGTGACATTCTGGAGCGTGACAAAGGGAAGCCGAAGCCCATCGCCATCATCGGCAGGGGCACGTTCTAGGGTTTGGGCGGTGTGGGTCATCTCAATTTACCCAGGGGCGATTTGACTAGATCCTGGCATTAGTTTAACGCGGCATTTGAGTGATGCTGCCTGGCCTGCGGCTGCTATCAGTTAGTTCGCCATCGCCTTGCTAAACCTCAACGCAGCGGCAGTAACCGAGCCGTCTCGATCACTAAAATGATGGCCCAGACCAAAATACTCAGACCCGCCGCCGCCGCTGCAATATCTTTGGTAATTCGAATCTGCTCATTGGCTTGGGGCTCGACAAAATTACATAATTCTTCGAGGGCACTATTGAATAGTTCAGCAATCAACATCAGTCCCATTGCCAATAGGACAATACTGGTATCAACCCACTGACGCAACAGAAAAGAAATGAATAAAATAGGTACTGATAGAACGAGCTTATAAGCAACGCTAAAGTCATTCAAGACCGCAACCTGA
Organism: Synechococcales cyanobacterium RM1_1_8; assembly: GCA_012032745.1. Taxonomy (GTDB): domain Bacteria; phylum Cyanobacteriota; class Cyanobacteriia; order PCC-9006; family JAAUQQ01; genus JAAUQQ01. Next base: position 10,122 of record JAAUQQ010000144.1, on the reverse strand, counting down.
AGGCCGGCTAGAATGACTTTGAGTTTCCGAAGCGGACGATAGCCAGAGGTACGAAATGGATTAGACACGGCTGGTTATTCCCTGATCTGCGGCTAGATGAATCGCTGAGATCTTTGGTTGATCATATCTATCAACGACCGTGTTTCCCTATTTTAGTCTTTAATCTATGGGGGAGTTTTCTGGGGCGATCGCAAACTCCCAGAGGCTGGCCTGGAGATCAACAAAAGAAAGGTTTGAGTCTGGGGCGAGCCTAGGCGGGATCGTCCTGCTGAGTGGCGGAAGGAACCGAGCCTGTTGCCCTGGGGATTTGGCCTGTTTCGCCCGCACCTGTCCCGCCCGCATCCGTCCCGCCCGAACCTGTCCCGCCCACATCCATCTCGCCCGCATCCGCCTTGTCCGCATCAATCTCAATCATAAAAATCGAGCCCTGGGGGGAGTTGTCTCGAATGGCGATTGTCCCATCATGGGCCTCGATCGCCATCTTACAAAACGCCAGCCCCAGCCCCGTCTGCTTCACCCCCGCCACCACATCATCCGTTTCAAACTTCTGAAACAGCCGCTCCCGCAAGGCCCAACTCACCCCAGGCCCTTGGTCATGCACCTCAATGCGCAGACGATTGGGGTCGGGATAGCTCACCTTCAGCAACACCTCACTCTCTCTGCCTGAAAACTTAACCGCATTGCTAATCAAATTGTCCACAATCCGCCGCAGTAGCAAGTGGTCTGCCATGATCGCCAGGGGCTGTTCTGGCAGTTCCGCTCGGAGCAGAATCGATCGCTGCTGGGCAAACAGTTGAAAATCAGCCATGGCCTCCTCAATCATCTGGCCGACATTGAGACTCTGGAGCTGGAGGGCCATGCGATCGGCCTTGAGCTTTCCCAACATTAAAACGCTGTCCACCATGCATTGCAGCCGATTGATCGAAGCCAGAATGCGCTTGACTTGCTTGACTTGTAGGGGCTCGCTCACCACCCGATCCAGCACCGACGTGGACATGGCAATGCTGGTCAAGGGGCTGCGCAGGTCATGGACGACCATGTGGGTCAAGTCATCTTGCAACATCAACAGATGGTGCAGGCGCTCATACTGGTGGCGAATCCGCAGCATCGCCTGGATGCGAGCCCGCAGTTCCTTGCCATCGACGGGCTTGGCAATAAAGTCATCGGCCCCGGCGGCCAGGCACTTTTCGAGATCCTCGCTGCCCCGCAGGGCTGTGATGGCAATGATGGGGATATGTTGCCAATCTGGATTTTCCTTGAGCCGCTGACAAACGGTAAATCCGCTCATTTCCGGCATCATGATGTCCAGCAACACCAAATCGGGCTGGTGGAATTGCAAATATTCCAAGGCCGCTTGCCCGCTCGAAACGTAGTCGAGCTGGTAGGGCTCGCGCGAGAGCAGGGCTTCAATCACTCCCAGGTTTTCGACGCGATCGTCAACGACTAGGATCTGTGAAACCATGGCGGCCTACCAATTAAGAGCGTTTGCAGTTTTAGCCACCTTGCAGCGGCATTGGGGTGAGTTTGGGGGGGACTCCATCACAGATTGGTGGTTGAGTCCATCTATCTATGGTTATTGTAGGCGATCGCCCCGACAACCCCCAGCCCCAGCCTGGACCGCTGAGCTGCTAAACCCCCACGGCGATCGCTTGGAGCTTGAATTTCTTCAGGACGCGCTCTGCCATTTGGGCGGGGGTGAGGCCGAGGTCAATCATCGACTCCTCGGGGGTGGCATGGTCCACCAATAGGTCAGGAATGCCGAGGCGCAGCATGGGCACTTGCAGGTCGTTGTCCACCATGGCTTCGGCGATCGCCGATCCAAAGCCCCCCATCAAACAGCCCTCTTCCATCGTCACCACCTTGCCGATTTGCTTCGCCAGGGGCAAAATCAACGCTGTATCCAGCGGCTTAACAAAGCGAGCATTGATTACCGTTGCCTCTAGGCCATGCTCACTGAGGATTTCAGCGGTTTGCAGGGCTGGGTTGACCATAGAACCATAGGCCACCAGCAGCACATCGTCCCCCTGGCGCAAAATCTCGCCCTTGCCGATTTCCAACGGCTCCCAGCCCTCTTCCATCAGGGGCACGCCATAGCCGTTGCCTCGGGGATAGCGCAGGGCGATGGGTCCGCTGGTGTGGTTGATGCTGGTCACCACCATGCGCTGTAGCTCCGCTTCATCCTTGGGAGCCATGACCGTGAGGTTGGGGATGTGGCGCAGATAGGCGATGTCATAGGCCCCCTGGTGGGTGGGGCCATCGGCACCGACCAGGCCCGCCCGGTCAATGGCAAACACCACCGGCAGCTTCTGGATGCAGACATCGTGGATGATCTGATCGAAGGCCCGCTGGAGGAAGGTGGAATAGATCGTGGCCACCGGGCGCATACCTTCGCAGGCCAGGCCAGCGGCCAGGGTGATGGCATGTTGTTCGGCAATGCCCACATCGATGTATTGCTTGGGGCAGCGCTTTTGCAGCTCCGTCAGGCCGGTGCCCGTGGCCATGGCGGCGGTGATGCCGATGATCTTGGGGTTGTCTTCGGCCAGGGTGGTCAGGGTGTTGGCAAAGACCTTGGAATAGCTGGGGGGCTTGGGCTTGCTGGAGGGTTTGGATTTGCCGGAGGCGAGGTCGAAGGGGGATTGGGCGTGGTAGCCGACTTGATCTTTTTCGGCGATCGCATAGCCCTTCCCTTTGGTTGTGGAGACATGGACCAACACCGGCCCGGTGATTTTGTGGGCTTCTTTGAAGGTGGTGATCAGCTCCTCCAGGTTGTGGCCATCCACCGGACCAACATAGGTAAAGCCCAGCTCCTCGAACACCGCGCCCACCTTGGACACGGCCAGACGCTTCATGCCTTCCTTGACTCGGCTCAGCTCCGGCGAGAAGGACTCGCCGAAGGGGAGCTGCTTGATCTGACCCTCCAGGTTGTCCGACAGGAACTGCATCGGCGGGCTGAGGCGCAGCTTGTTGAGGTAGCGGGGAATGGCACCCACATTGGGGGAGATGGACATCTCATTGTCGTTGAGCACCACCATCAGGTTGGTGTTGGGCAGGTGGCCCGCATGGTTGATGGCTTCGAGGGCCATGCCGCCGGTCAGGGCACCATCACCAATCACCGCGACGGCCTTGAAGTCCTCGCCCCGAGCATCCCGCGCCAGGGCCATGCCCAGGGCGGCGGAAATGCTGGTGGAGGCATGGCCCGCCCCGAAGTGGTCGAATCGGCTTTCGCTGCGTTTGAGGTAGCCCGCCACGCCCTGTTTCTGGCGCAGGGTGTGGAAGTCATCGTAGCGACCGGTCAGCAGCTTGTGGGGATAGGCTTGGTGGCCCACATCCCAGATCACCTTGTCGCGATCGAGGTCGAGGGTTTGGTAGAGTCCCAGGGTTAGCTCCACCACACCCAAACCTGGCCCTAGGTGGCCGCCGCTGGCGGCGACGGTTTGTAGGTGCTTTTCGCGAATCTCTCGGCCAATCTGTTCGAGCTGGCTGATGGAAAGACCGTGGAGCTGGTTTGGGTGGGTCAGTTCGCTGAGGTGCATGCTGGCTAAAACCCCTGAGGGGACTCAATCAAAAGATGGATTTATCGATTCAAGGGAAGAACCGCGAATTTCGCTAATCCGAGAATTATCCAAGAATTGTTTAGGACTGGAGGGGCGATCGCGCAGCAAGCCTGCGCTGAACCCACCCGCCGGAGACTGGAGAAAAGAGCTGCGGTTGTGCCCTCCCTTACTCTAATCGAAAGCGTCAGCAGGTGTGTTGCTGAACGCACCTGCTGACCAATGCCCCTGGGAACGCACCTGCCCAGGACTGGGGTCTAGGACCGAGCTCCAGCCAGATTCCTGGGGGCTGAATTGACGGTGGGAGCTGCGTTGACTACCCCATGGCCTTAACTACCACATGGCCTTAACTGGGGTCGGGGCTGGCGCTGGTGCTGGGGGAGCGCTGGCCACGGGAGCCGCAGCCGGTGGGGTTGCCGCCGGAGAGGGATCTAGCTCCTGGGCCGTGGCTTGGCTCGGCTCGGCGGGGGGGCTGGGCTCGGCGGCGGCTTCCACGCCCTCGGGCTGCACTACAAAGGGGGCGCTGGGGTTCTGGGCGGTTGTGGTTGTGTCTGCGGCGGGGGCGCTCCCGGCGGCGGTCGAATCGGCGGCTGGAGCGGCCGTCGAATCGGTGGTCGTTACGGGTTCGCCGGGGCTGAGGTCGTTGGCCAGGTTGCTGGCCGATTGGCCAATTTGGCGGGCAATGCTCTGACCCAGACTGAGGGGAGGCTGGGGTTGGGAGGGATCGAGGCTGGATTCTACGGAGGTTGTGGGATCTGCATTGGGTTCCCGGCGGGCCAAGTTGTTGTTGCCTGCCAGATCGCGAATCCCGACGAGGGCCGCGAGGGCGGCCAGGATGCCGAAGATTGTCTTAATCAGATTGGAGAGTCGAAACATCATTACCCTTTGGCGATCGCCATCAACACCACTTGACAAATTGGCTGGACAAATTGACTGGACAGAAAATCTCTCTTGCTGACCGGACGCACCCCAGGGCCGTGGCCCCATCCGGCTGCTGTTCCGATCCGGCTAGGGACATGGCCCTAACTTTTTCCAAGGCCCCATTATAGGCAGCCATTTCAATTTCTTCACGGGTGGCCTGGGTCGCCCCCGTTTCGATGTCCAGCGCCTTGGCTAGGGGTTGCTAGGGGTTGCTAGGGGGGGGCTAGGCAAGCTCCCCCGGTCCTTGCTGGGGGCTCCAACGAATTGTGTCAGCTTGGCCCCAGAAGCCCTCGAACTTGGTTACGGTGATATCGCCTAAAACCTGGGTTTGACAGGCGAGGCGCAGTCCCTTGGCGGTGGAGGCATCGCGGCGGTGGGGCGGAAACCCCAGTCGCTGTTGCTCGCGCCAGTTGGGGGGTGAGGCTTCGCCCTGGAGCTGGACGGCGCAGGTGCCACAGGTGCCCAGGCCCCGACAGTTGATCAGTTTGGAGCCGCCGTTGTGGAGGTCGATGTTGTTGTCGAGCAGGCTGCGGCGCAGGTTGGCTCCGATCGGGCAGGAAAATGTTTGTCCGGCAGCGGTGATTTGGGGCATGGCACCGAAGGAGGTGTGGTTGTGGGAGAAACGATGGCGATCGCGGAAACGCCCATGTTCAGGATAGGTGCATGGTAAGTGCATAGGTAATTAGGTTGACTTTGGAAATCGAGCAGACTTTTTGGAGCATAGAGGGAGCATGAGCGCAACGCCCCACCCGGCAAACAGCCCCGCCGCGATTGGCCCCGGCGTTACGGATTCCGGTATAAATCATTCCGGTACAAATCATTCCGGTGCCCCCGATTTGGCCATTATCGATCCATCGCACCTGTGGATCTATGACACGACCCTGCGGGATGGTTCCCAGCGCGAGGGCATTTCCCTTTCCATTGCCGACAAGCTGCGCATTGCCCAGGCCCTGGATCAGCTCGGAATCCCCTTCATCGAAGGGGGCTGGCCTGGGGCGAATCCCAAGGATGTGCAGTTTTTTGGCAGCTCCAGCAGCAGCCCTTGGACCAGGCGGAGGTGGTGGCTTTTTGTTCGACCCGGCGGCCCGGCTGTCGGGCCGAGGACGATGATTTTTTGCGGGCGATTTTGGCGGCGGGCAGTCGCTGGGTGACGGTGTTTGGCAAGTCCTGGGATCTCCATGTCAGGGAGGGGCTGAAGGTTCCCCTGGATGAAAACTTGCAGATCATTGAAGAGAGCTTGGACTATTTTGTTCGCCAGGGTCGTCATGTGATCTATGACGCAGAGCATTGGTTTGATGGCTATAAGGCCAACCCGCGCTATGCGCTGCGGACCCTGGAGGCGGCTGCCCAGGCTGGGGCGAGCTGGCTGGTGCTCTGTGATACCAATGGCGGTACGCTGCCGGGGGAGGTGGCGGAAATCGTGGCGGCGGCGCGATCGCACCTGGGGTCCGGCATCGCCCTGGGGATCCACAGCCACAACGACAGCGACACCGCTGTGGCCAATGCCCTGGCAGCGGTCAACCAGGGAGTCCGCATGGTCCAGGGCACGATCAATGGCTATGGCGAGCGCTGTGGCAATGCCAACCTCTGCTCGCTGATCCCCAACTTGCAGCTCAAGCTGGGCTACCGCTGCATTGCGCCGGAGCAGCTCCAGCAGCTCACACCGCTTAGCCATTTGGTGAGCGAGGTGGTGAACCTGGCCCCCGATGATCACGCTGCTTTTGTGGGGCGATCGGCCTTTGCCCACAAGGGCGGCATCCATGTCAGCGCCGTGCGCCGCAATCCCCTCACCTATGAACATTTGCCGCCGGAGAGTATTGGCAACCAGCGACGCGTTGTGATTTCGGAACAGGCGGGCTTGAGCAATCTGTTGGCCAAGGCCCAGAGCTTTGGTCTGGTGTTGCAGAAGACCGATCCGGCGGGGCCAGCCCTACTGGCTCGGCTCAAGCAGCTCGAACACCAGGGCTATCAGTTTGAAGCGGCGGAAGCCAGCTTTGAGTTGTTGATGCGGGAGGTGATGGGGGCGCGATCGCCCTTTTTCTCCCTGACAGAATTCCAGGTTCACTGTGGCCATCGGGGGGAGACTTCGACGGCGATCGCCACGGTCAAGGTCTTGGTCGGCGACCAGGAGATGCTGGAGGTGGGCGAAGGCAACGGTCCTGTCTCCGCCCTGGATCAGGCCCTGCGTAAGGCGCTGATTAATTTCTACCCAGAGGTGGCCCAGTTCCGCTTGACCGACTACAAAGTCCGTATCCTCGATGAAGCCACGGGCACCGCCGCCACCACGCGGGTGTTGGTGGAATCCAGTGCGGGGAGTTTCTCGGGTCGTCTCCCAGAGCCCGGCGCGGGCAATCCTAGCCCGGTTCCCAACGGTCAGTTGCCCCGCAGCACCCGCTGGACCACCCTGGGCGTGTCACCGAATATTTTGGATGCGTCCTACCAGGCCGTGGCCGAGGGCTTGGAGTATGGCTTGATGCTCTCCCGTGGCCCGGCCCTGGGCGCTGCGCCCTATCCCCACTGTGCCCTGATTCTGGCGGATTAATTCTGTCGAATGAATGGCTTGGGACAAGGCTTTATTTCTCCAATCAAAACCACATTGGAGGTTTACGTAGAAACCGAGGTGAGGTCGCTACAGTAGGGATGGCGTGGGCCATGCTTCAGTGATTTTGCTGAGCCCAGCCTGCAGGGCCAGCCCCTGAGCAATCAGCCCCTGAGCAATCAGCCCCCTGGGCAAGCCCCCTAGAGCCACCTCTGCCGATGCTGCATCACTCCCACGGGATTTACATTCTGGCCAGCGATCCCCAATACGACCAGCTCCTGGCGCTGATCCACAGCATTGCGGCCAATGTGTCGCCCCAGATTCCGATCTGTGTAATTCCGGGGAACGATTCCACCCAACGCATCGAGCAGGAAATTGCCCAGCGAGACAACCTCAGCCTGTTTGACGATGCCGCCTCCCTGGCGCGCTGGGAGAGCTTCGGAGCAGCGGTTTGGCAGTCCTTGCCTGTGGTCAACCGGCTCAGCCAGCGCTATGCCGAAGGCTATGGCGATCGGGAGCCATTTCGCAGGTTTTGTGCCTTCGATGGTCCCTTTGAAAAATTTGTCTTTTACGATGTGGCCTCCCTGGCGATGAAGCCCTTGGATGATTGCTGGGCCAAGCTGGAGGACTACGACTTTGTGGTGGATGACTGGCAGCACTGTCGGCCCCTGGCCAGCTCGGCCTTTAACCGTGGGGTACTCAATCGCGATCGCCGCGCTGCCCTGGGCCTGGTCACCCTCTCGGGCCGGGTCCATGGTTCTAGCTGGTTTGGGGCCAAGCGGGGGGCCATTGATCTAGCTGCGCTGGCACGATTGCGCGATCGCCTGATCCACCAAGGCGAAGCGCAATGGCTCAATGCGCTCAACTGGTGGAGTGCCGATGAGCTGTTTTCCTACATGACCCTGCGCTGCCAGGAGCGAGGCCCTGCCAAGCTGTTCAACTACAGCCGCAGCCCCAACCTGATGGAGCGGACCGGCAACTGTGCCCTGGGCGATGACTTTGTGGCGGTGGGCCCGGTGCTGTACTCTGTGGCCCATGCCCCCCAGCCGCCCCAGCTCAAGCCGATCCACCGCCTGAACTACGGCCAATATTCCAGCTTCGACTTTGCCCTGCTCTGCGAGGGGGAAACCGTGGCGATTCCCTACGATTACTTATTTTGCACTACCGCTATCGCTCGGCCCAGCAGCGGCGGCGGCCCCCGTGGCGGCGATCGCCCCCCCTGCCCCCATCGGCCCAGACCCTGGGCCGGAGCCCGTCAGCCCGCCGTGCTGCTCTGGCCCTGCCCCAGCGGCGGCGGACGGCGATCTCCCTGGACAATTGGGTCTCCCGCTAGATTCCTTGCACCAGCTCCCTGAGATTCAGATCGACAGTTCCAAGCATCAGGCCCAAGCATCAGGCCCAAGCATCAGATCCAAGGATCATCATCCGCTAGGTCCTCGGCCAGAATCGAGTCTGGGGCGATCGCTGCCTCTAAGTCATCCCAATCAGAAGCTGTGGCGCGGTCTCCATAGCCCCAGGGATCATCGCGGCGGCTGGCGATCGCATCCGGTGCGGTCTGGGTTGACGATGTAGTGGGCGGCTGGGGCTGGCCTGGCGGCTGGCCTGGCGGCAAGGCACCCGCTTCATCCACCCAGGTGACTTGGTCGTGGGCTCCAAAATCCTCTGTCCCTGGTTCGTCTGGGAATGGGCAGGGGGCGCGATCGCCCTCACCGCTCCAAGTGCCCCTCAACCGCTCCAGCAGTGGCAGTTCCTCGATCAAATCCTCGGCCCGGCGCTGGAGCCGCCGATATCGCCGTCCAGCCTGTTGGCTCAGTCCCTGGGCCTGCTCTTTGACCCGATCTTGGGGCCGGTCCTGGGCCAGATCTTGAGTCAGATCCTGGGCCAATTCCTGGGCCAATTCCTGGGAGCGATTCACCGCCTGCTCCGCCAGCCGCTTGGCCCGCTCCGCTGCCTGCTGGCTGAGCTGTTCGGCCTGTTCCGCCAGACGTTCCTGGGTGGTTTTGGCTTCCTGGCCCCAGTGGCGCAGGCGCTGGCTGGCCTGGGTGGTGGCTTGGTCATACTCCGCCTTGGCCTCCTGCTTGAGCTGGCCCAAGCTCTCGCGCAGGTTAGGGCGCTCCCGGCGCAGCCGGACCTGGGTGTCGGGGCGCACCAAGGCCCGCTGGTTGCCAAAGCTAAGGATTTCGCTGGGGGGCAGGGGCAGGGGGTCATCGATCCATTGGCGCAGGCGATTGTCGATCAGCAGATATTGGGTAATTTGACCGGTTTTGCGGTTGAACAGGCAGTCGGAAATTAAGCCGAGGCGATCGCCTCCATCGGCCCAAATCTCATGGTCGATCAAGCTCTGGAGCTGGCGAACCTGGGCCTGGTCCGTGGCCGTGCCCTCGCCGGTCACCCAGAGGCTGCCTTTGCTGATCGAATCGATTTGGGGCAGCTTGTAGGCCCAGCGGGTTTGGCCCCAGAGTCCACCGCGCTTGCAGATGATGCCCAGGATGCGGTGGGCCTGGGGATACATCCAGAGCTGTTCGATGCGGCCCATGGCCTCCATGGTGTCGCGGTTCATGACGGTGAGGTTGAGCAGCTCGCTGCGGCGGACAATGACCGGGTTATCCGTGGGGCTATGGCTCAAGTCGCTGGGCTGGTCCATGCTGGTCTAAGGCCCCTGGGGCGATCGCAAAATCTAGAACGGTAACGCTGCTAGCATTTTAGCAAGTCTGACTAACAAGTCTAATGGCCTAAGACCTGGCCTAACGGCCTGCTCTAAGCTTGAGCAATCCAGATGGCGGCTTCCAGAATCCAAGGCTGGGCGGCTGAAGATACCTAAAGATGCAGTGCAGATTTTCGGAGCGGCACCGTCAGCAACCCCCGACTAAAGATCGGGGGCTTGGCTCAAACAGTTAAGCCACTAAGCACTGACTACCGCATGAGACACAGCCTGTTATAGACCTCCGAATGCCTCCCTAGTTCGGATTAACTCTAGGCCCGATTGTTCCGGGCGTTGCGTAAAGGCAAGACACGCTGGCTGTGTTGCGGTAAGGGACTTAAACCATTTGCGGGATTATATCCAATGCAAAATCAACGAATTCCGGTCCTATCTCCAAGTGGTAAACCATT
>JAAUQQ010000143.1 GCA_012032745.1 Synechococcales cyanobacterium RM1_1_8 | reverse complement strand
CCCCAGTCCGCCCCCCGCCCCGCCCCAAACCCCAAACTTTGGCCAGCTCCCCACCGCCGAGGGCAAGCCGCCCCAGCCAGTGCTGGAAGGGTTGGTAGCCTTTCCCCCCAACCGAGCCACCCTGGGGGGGACGGCCTACTTGCTGACAACGGCGGCGGGCAATGTGTTGGTAGATAGCCCCCCTTGGACGGTGGAGACCCAGGCCTATTTACGCGATCGCCCCGTGCGCTGGTTCTTCCTCACCCACCGCAATGCCATGGCCCAGGTCAAAACCATCCAGGCGGCCTTGGACTGCGAAGTCGTGGTGCAGGAACAGGAAGCCTATCTGCTGCCGGAGCTGACGGTGACGACCTTTCAGCAGGAAGGGGAGCTAACGCCGGGGCTGACGGCCCTGTGGACGCCGGGCTATTCGCCGGGATCGGCCTGTTTGTACTGGGCCGGAGCAGCAGCCGGAGCAGCAGCCCAACCCAAAACGACTCCAGGCGGGGTGCTGTTCACCGGGCGACATCTGCTGCCGACGCCCCAGGGCGGCATCGCGCCCCTGCGCACCAGCAAGACCTTCCACTGGCCCCGCCAGCTTCGCAGCCTGGCCCAGCTCCAGGCTCGCTTTTCGCCAGCGCAGCTAGGCTGGATTTGTCCGGGGGGGAGCATTGGCTTTTTAAGGGGCGATCGCTGCCTCGACCAAGGTGGACAGCGCCTCCAAGCCCTGGACCTCGCGGCCCTGGCCCAAGCGCCCATCGGCCCCTAGGGAACAGTTCCCAAGTCAGGAGTCCTAGGAACCGGCCCAGATCTGCGGCTGAATCTGCGGCTGAATCTGCGGTTGAATCTGCGGCTGGATCTGCGACGGAACCTGCGAATGAATCTGGAGCGCCACCAGGGTATGGGCCGAAGCCTGGATCCAGCCTACCAGCCACTGGGGCTGGATCCCCAGCAGCAGAATCAAAGCCGTCAAGACGAAAGCAGGTAGCTGTTCGCGCCAGGCCACCGGAGGCAAATGGGCAAACTGCTCCGGCAAGCGGCCAAAGAAGGCGCGGTTGACCAACAGCAGAAAATAAACCGAGGTGAGTCCGGTGCCCACAATGCAAAGCAGCGTCGGGATTGGGAAGGTGATGAAGCTGCCGCGAAAAATGCAAAACTCCGCCACAAAGCCCATTAATCCCGGCAAGCCGCTGCTGGCCATCGCCGCCAAAATCATCAACGAACCGACCAGGGGCAAGCCCCGCTCCGGGTTGAGCAACCCCCGCAAAACCGTCAGATCCCGCGTGCCGGTGCGGTCATAAATCAAACCCACGAGCAAAAACAACAGCGCGGAAATAATGCCGTGGCTGACCATTTGGGCCACGCTGCCGACGATGCTGACCTCCGTGGCAGCGGCCATGCCAAGGATGATGTAGCCCATGTGGCCGATGGAGCTGTAGGCCACGAGCCGCTTCATGTCCTGCTGGACGATCGCATTGAGCGAGCCATAGAGCGTACTAATCACCGCAACGACGGCCAGCCCCGGCGCAATCACATCCCAACCGTCGGGCAGCAAGCCCAACCCCAGGCGCAGCAAGCCATAGGTGCCCAATTTGAGTAAAATCCCCGCCAACAGCATGGACACAGGAGTCGAAGCCTCCGTATGGGCATCGGGCAGCCAGGTGTGCAGGGGCACCATGGGAAACTTGATGCCAAAGGCGATCGCAAACCCCACAATCAAAACCGTTTGCTGGGCCAGGGGCAGCCCCGCCGCCAGGGCCGGATCCATGGCAAAGGATGCAGCCCCACTGAGGCCGACCAGGCCCAAAATCGAAGCCAGCAAAATCACCCCAGAGACCGCTGTATAGATCAAAAACTTGGTTGCCGCATAGGCCCGGCGCTGCCCCCCCCAAATGGCAATCAACAGGTAAAGCGGAATCAGCTCCACTTCAAAGAACAGAAAAAACAGCAGCAGATCCCGCGCCAGGAACACGCCGGTCACGCCCCCCGCAATCACCATCACCAAGGCGTAGTAGAACCGAGGCCGCTCGATCGCCCGATCCGTGGCGGAGATCACCAGCGGGATCAGCAGAGTTGTCAACATCACCAGGGGCAGAGCAAGGCCATCCAGGCCCAGGGCATAGCTGAGGCCGAGGGACTGGAGCCAGGGGAGCTGCTCTTGAAACTGGAAACCGGCCTGGCCCAGATCAAACTGGGCCAGCAGGATACAGGCCAGGGCCAGGGTGAGGCCAGCGGCGAGGCCAGCGATGGGACGCGATCGCGGGGCAGCCGATTCGGGCAGCAAGGCAATCACCAGGGCCGCAACCAATGGAATCCAAATCAAGGCGCTGAGCATACCCTTTCCCCCTCTACACAAGCTGACTGGAAACCGAAGGCGATCGGCCCCTATGACGTTAGCCTGAAACGGCGGTGGCTGAAAAGCATTGGCCTGACAGCCCCCAGGGCGATCCCCCCGCTGCGGTCAGCGATCGCAATTCACAGCAGCCTCGCAATTCACAGCGGCCAGCCCAACTTCCCCTAGTAATCGCCCCATCGCCCAAACCAACAAACAACAAAAATCCCCCAATTCCACAGGGAATCGGGGGAGTCAAGCTTGCTCTGGGGAAGAGCGATGGCAAAAGAGCAGCGACCTAGGACAAAACCTAGGAAACTAACCGACTCCAGGACGTGAGCGACAGAAATCCGATCACGAGAACCTGGCAAGCCGAGAATGAAACTACATCAAGCCGATTTGGGAAAGAATGCCTTGGCCGGTCAGCAGCTCGGTGGCAACACCGACAACGAAACCGATCATGGCCAGGCGACCGTTCCAGGTCTCAGCAAAACCGGTGAAACCAAATTTACCTGCTTCGTTTTCCATGGTGGGAATTCCTCTTTGGCGTAACGTAACTTGTCTATGTGAATTAATATAACGCAACCTTGGAAAGCTGACCATATTTCTTTTGAGAGGTTTCACCCCCCAAGTGCAAGCAAGTCCAAATCCTTGCCAGACAAGAATCACAGAAATCTTGTAACCTAAAGCACATAATTTGGTTTTGTCAACTCCAGGCTGTAGGGGAAGCCCGGCCAGGACCGTAGAAACGCTACATCTAGCGGAGCGGCGATCGCAAACCCCCTAGCTAGATCAGGGCTAGCCAGGGGGTTTGTAACAGCATCGTTACTCGTTTGCGCTTGATTGCCCGCGATCGCGCCCCGTTTCTCCAGGAATGGAGTCCAAGGCCAGGGAACTTTAAGAGTAGGCCAAGCTACCTCTAACCCCCAGGCGATCGCAATTAGGTCGAGGCAATGGGCACGCGCAGGGCGGCATTGGGGCGATCGGGGTTGTAATCCTCCACCTGGATGGGCACCGCCTCGGCATCCCAGATCTCGCTGCAATATTCCGCGATCGTCCGGTCCGAAGAGAACTTGGCCATGCGCAAAGCATTGAAGATCGACATGCGGGTCCAGCTCGCCTGGTCCTTATAGGCTTCGCTCACCCGATCCTGGGCTTCCACATAGGCCTGGTAGTCCGCCAGCAGCAAATAGCTGTCCTCGTTCAGCAGGGAATCCACCAAGGGCCGGAACAGCTCGGGCTCGCCGGGGCAAAACAGGCCGGAGGCCATTTGGTCAATCACCTGGGCCAGGGCAGGATTGCTTTCGTAGTAGTCCCGAGGACAGTAGCCAGCGGCCTTGGTCTCGGCCACTTCCTGGGCAGTCAGGCCAAACAGGAAGAAGTTTTCCTCGCCCACCTCTTCGCGGATCTCGATGTTGGCCCCATCCAGGGTGCCGACGGTCAAGGCACCGTTCATAGCAAATTTCATGTTGCCAGTGCCGGAGGCTTCCTTGCCAGCCGTGGAGATTTGCTCCGAGAGGTCGGCGGCGGGGTAGACGCGCTGGCCTAGGGAGACGCTGAAGTTGGGCAGGTAGACCACCTTGAGGCGTCCGCGCACATCGGGGTCACAGTTGACCAGGGCTCCCACCGCATTGGTCAGCTTGATGATCAGCTTGGCCATGAAGTAGCCCGGTGCGGCCTTGCCCCCAAAGATGAAGGTGCGGGGCAGGATCTCGGCGTTGGGGTTGACCTTGACACGGTTGTAGAGGGTGATGATTTCCATGACCGCCAGGAGCTGGCGCTTGTATTCGTGGATGCGCTTGACCTGGACATCGAAGAGGGAGTTGGGATCGACTTCGATGCCGGTGCTGCTGAGGATGTATTGGGCCAGGGCTTGTTTTTTGGTTTGCTTGATGGCGCGCCAGCGATCGCAAAACGCCCCATCCTCAACATAGGACTCCAACCCCCGCAGCAGGTCGAGATCCCGCAGCCAATCATCACTGCCCAGCTTCTCGCTATAGAGCTCGGACAGCTCCGGGTTGCTCAGCAAAATCCAGCGGCGCGGCGTGACCCCATTGGTCTTGTTGAAGAATTTCTCCGGCCAGAGCTGGTAGAAATCCTTGAGGGTGGACTGCTTGAGCAGCTCCGTGTGCAGCGCCGCCACGCCGTTGATGGCATGGCTGCCAATGCAGGCGAGGTTGGCCATGCGGATGGATTTTTCCGGACCTTCTTGGATGATCGACAGACGCTGGCGCAGGCCCTCATCACCGGGATACCACTTGGCCACCAGCTCCAGGAACTGGTGGTTGATCTCATAGATAATTTCCAAGATCCGAGGCAGCACCCGTTCAAACAGCGCCACGGGCCAACGCTCTAGGGCCTCGGGCAGCAGGGTGTGGTTGGTGTAGGCAAAGGTCTTTTGGCAGATGCTCCAAGCCTGATCCCAATAGACGCCATGCTCATCCACCAGCAGACGCATCAGCTCGGCCACGCCGACGGTGGGATGGGTGTCGTTGAGCTGGATGGCAAACTGTTCGTGGAAGTTGTTGAGGTTGGGGTGGACCGACAGGTGGCGGCGGATCATGTCCTGGAGGGAGGCCGAGACAAAGAAATACTGCTGTTCCAGGCGCAGTTCCCGGCCCTGGGGGGTGTTGTCATTGGGATAGAGCACCTTGGAGATGTTTTCCGAGGTGAGCTTGTCCGAGACGGCGCGGTCATAGTTACCGGCATTGAAGGCATCGAAGTTGAATTCGTTGCTGGCTTCGGCTTTCCAGAGGCGCAGGGTGTTGACGGTGTTGTTGTGATAGCCGGGGACGGGGGTGTCGTAGGGGACGGCCAAGACGGTGCGGGCGGGGATCCAGACGACGCGGTATTGGCCTTTGCCATCGTGCTGGCTTTCGGTGTAGCCGCCCAGCTTGACTTCAATGCTTTCCTCCCGGCGCATGATTTCCCAGGGATTTTGCAGCTTCAGCCACTGATCTGGAATTTCCACCTGCCAGCCGTTTTGGATCATCTGGTGAAAGATGCCGAATTCGTAGCGGATGCCATAGCCCATGGCGGGGATTTCCAGGGTCGCCAGGGAATCGAGGAAGCAGGCGGCCAAGCGGCCCAAGCCACCGTTGCCGAGGCCGGGATCTCGCTCAATTTCGATCAGGTCATCCAGCTCCAGGCCCGCCGCCTCAACCGCCTCTGCCACCGGCTGATGAAGGCCGAGGTTGATCAAACTATTGCCCAAGTGGCGGCCCATGAGGAATTCCGCCGACAGGTAGCAAACCACTTTGTTTTCCGGGCGGCGGTAGGCTTCCTGGGTCTTCATCCAGCGGCGCAGGAGCGATCGCGCACCGTGTAGGCCAAGGAGGTGTAATAGTCCGCCGCCGTGGCGCTGTTGTTGGTCTTGCCCAGCAAGAAAAACAGATGGTCAGAAAACGCTCGACGGAGGGTTTCTGTACTGATGCCGGTGCGATCGTCCTCGACCCGAATGGAAGCACCGTTGACGGCACCCTGACCGGCTGGAGTGGAGACTGCATTATTCATAAGTTTGGAGAGAGACCCGTGGCGTGGAATCCGTAGAATGGACAAAAAAGCGCCAAATCCATTGTTGTGCCGAATTGGGTTGTGCCCACTCCGAACAACGGCAGCGCTGGGGGTATGACCCAAGAACGACAGGGGGAAACCCTCGGAAGCAACGAAGCGTTACGAACAGGCCATCCAAGCAGGCCATCAACGATGGGGGGCAGAAATGATGGCCGGGGGATAGCTGCGCAGGACTGGATGCGCAGGACTGGATACGCAGAACTGGATACGCAGGAATAGGCTGTGGGCGGGTTGAATGGGCAGGAACTGGCCCTAACGGCTCAGTTTCATTACTAACTTGTGACTGGGAAATACGCCAGAAAACCCGCTGGATTTTGATATTTGCTAAAGGTTTCGCAACCTAGTGCGCCCTGCGCCCAGCCAGCCAGGACTCCGCCTGCTGGAGACTGGCCGGGGTAGGGCTGCCTAGGAGGGTTCGCTGGGTTCTAGGCGATCGCCGCCACCTCCGCCTCCTTTGCCGCCATGGTCAACATCAAGTCGATCAGGCGATTGGAATAGCCCCACTCGTTGTCGTACCAGGAAATTAGCTTGAAGAAGCGATCGTTAAGTTCGATCCCAGCCCCGGCATCAAAAATACTGGAATGGGGATTGCCATGGAAATCCGTCGAGACGACGGGATCCTCGGTATAGCCCAGGATGCCCCGCATGGAGGTATCGGCAGCTTCACGCATGGCGACGCAGATTTCAGCGTAGGAGGTGGCTCGCTCCGTGCGCAGAGTCAGGTCCACCACGGAGACATTGGGCGTGGGCACCCGGAAGGCCATGCCCGTCAGGCGGCCCTTCAGCTCCGGCAGCACCAGGGTCACGGCCTTGGCTGCCCCCGTGGAGGCGGGAATGATGTTCATGGCAGCGGCGCGACCGCTACGCAATCCTTGCGGTTGGGGCTGTCCACCGTCGCCTGGGTGGAGGTGGTGGCATGGACCGTGGTCATCAAGCCCTCGGAGATGCCGAAACAGTCCTGCATGACCTTGGCGATGGGGGCGAGGCAATTGGTGGTGCAGCTCGCATTGGATACCACGTCATGCTTCTGGGGATCAAAATCCTGCTGGTTGACGCCAATCACAAACGTCGGCACCAGGTCTGGCCCATCCTTGGTCGGGGCAGAAATAATCACCCGGCGGGCCCCGGCATCAAGGTGCTTGCGGGCGGTCTCATGGGTGAGGAACAGGCCGGTGGATTCGACCACATAGTCCACGCCGAGATCGGACCAGGGCAGATTGGCGGGATCGCGGCGATCGCTACAGGGCACCAGCTTGCCATTGATCACCAAGCCTTCATCGGCAGCATAGACACTGCCCATGAAGGGACCATGGACAGAGTCATACTTGAGCAAATAGGCCAAGGTTTTGGGATCATACAGATCATTGATCCCAACAATCTCAATGCCATCGGGATAGTGCAAACTCGCACGCATAACCAACCGACCAATGCGACCAAACCCGTTGATCGCGACTCTGAGAGGTGACATGGCAATAGCTCCTTAGTTGAAGTTGAGTTGAGGTTCTTATGGACGGGCAAAAACTTGGCAAAAACTTGGCAAAAGCAGGAAAAATGGGAATGGATGAACGAAAACCGCCCTTGAAAACAAGCGCTCGGAGGCCTCACGGGTGACGGCAATGCTGAAATTGAGATCAACGCTGGGACCGAGTTCAACGCTGGGACGGGTATCAACGCCGGAACAGAAAAGCTTGAATCACAAGCCGCTTGAACCGGCCCGAACCAGGCCCAAACGCAGTCCCCCAAAAACCTAGAACGATGAGACTGAAAGGCTGCCTGGCCCAGCTCCCCACGCCCCCTGACTCCCTTTCCAGGTGCGCTTCAGGTCCAGCCTCAGTTCAGCACTGGACCGATTCAAGCTTGGGCCAGCTAATGTTCAAAATAAATCCCATTTTAGGCTGGGGGGATTTTGTTTACAACACAACAAACAAAGCAACGGTTAGTGATTTATAGCGATATTTGTTGATAGACGGGGCCGAAAACGGCCAAATTCACGCAGCCTAGGCCCTGGGGCGAATCGACTTCTCGCGGGGATCGCAAAACAATATTTCAGAACTGCTCCTTCCGCTTAATCCTTCGTCACAGCAGAACAAGATCGCAGCAGTGGCAGGGCAGCCCCAGGGAGATCTGAATCCAGCCAGTCCCATCGCGCCCCATCGCACTAGTCCTCGCTCCCCGCTGCCAAACGTCGGCGCTCGGCCAGTTTGAGCAAGACCTCTGCATGGACCTCACGGGTGATGGGATAGAAAAAGGTCAGCACCAGGCCACAGAGCAGAGACACCGTGGGAATCGGACCCACCGCCCAACGAATGGCCATCAGCGCTGTCTCCGGCTGGACTGGGATCGGCTCCCCTGCAACGGCAGAAATGAAGCCCGATCGCTCCAATGCCTGGCCGACCAAAAACAAGCCCAGGGCCAAACCAAACTTCTGCAACAGCACCATAAAGCCATAGAACACCCCTTCGCGGCGCTGCCCCGTTTGCAATTCATCCAGCTCAATCACATCGGGAATCATCGACCAGGGCACCAGATAGGCCGTCGAGACCCCAAACCCCGCCATCACCGCCAGCAGATAGAGCAAGCCCAACTGGCCCGGCTGCAAAAAGAACAGGCCAAACTGCGCAATGATCCAGACAACGCCCCCCGCAACGTAAACAAACTTTTTGCCGAAGTGCTTGCTCAGGGCGCTCCAGACAAACAGCATCAGCAGCGCCGTGCCCTGGACGCCGATCAGCACGGGGGGCACATCGGCATCCTTGAGGCCCATGCAGTTGACGACGAAGTAGGGAATGACGCTGGCGGTGACCTGGACAGCGAGCCAAGAACAGAGGTAGATGCCAATCACAAACTGGAAGGGGCGATTGCTGAAGGCGATCTTGAACTGTTGGCCGATGGGTAGCTCCGTTTCGCTGGAGCGATCGCGGCTCCCCTCAAAGGCCAGCGCCCGCTTGCGCACCCCAAACACACACCAGAACAGGGCTAACACCGAAATAATGGCGCAGACCGCCGCCAAAACCACAAACTGCTGGGCCTGATCATCGGGGATCATCAGCGTGATCACCAGGGCCAGGATCAGCGACAGAATGCTGCCGCCGATCGAAAAGGCAAAGCGGAAACTGTTGAGCTGGGTGCGCTCATCGTAGTCCTGGGTCAGCTCCGGGGTCATGGCGGTGTAGGGCAGATTGACCACGGTGTAGAAGATCTGGCCCACGGCACTGACAACCACGTAGTACCAGAACAGCATCCAGGGGCTCCAGTTTGACGTTCCGCCCAGCCCCGGCACCAGCCACATCAAGAAGAAGAAAAAGCCGAAGGGCACTGCGCCATAGAGCAGCCAGGGCAGCCGTCGTCCCCAGCGTTTGGATTGAGTGCGATCGGTCCAAACCCCCACCATGGGATCATTCACCGCATCCCAGATCTTGCCGACCAACAGGACACCCCCCGCCAGCCCCGCCGGAATTCCAGCCACATTGGTCAGAAAAATGAGCTGGTAAAAGATGGTGATGTTGGCCGTAATCGCAGGCCCCAAATCTCCGGCACCAAAGGCCAGCTTGGTCCAAAAGCTGAGGGGGCGCTGGTATTCAGGCTGCTGGTTAGGGGGGCGATCGGCTGGGGGCTGGGGAGCACCAAAATCCGCAGAAGTCATGGGTTAGGTCCCGCAGGGAGGCCCCCCGCCGGGCGGGAACCTCAGAACCCCCATAGTTTCGAGACTGTCCGGATTCCTGTCAAGCCGGGCTGAGGCAGTTTCAGAGCTGGTCCTCGGGCTGGTCCTCGGGCTGGTCCTCGGGCTGGGGATCGCAGCGAATCTCCAACAAGAAGCCATCGGGGTCGTAAAAGTAAATGCCTCGCCCCGTGGGACGGCGGACCGGCCCATGGTCGATCTCTACGCCATTGGCCTGGAGCACCGCCACCGCTGGATCAAACTGTTCCGGGGCGATGTCGAAGGCCAGGTGGCTAGCGCGGGTGAACTGCTGCCGGGGATTGGCAGCCGGTGGGGCCAGCTCCGGCTCATGGAACAGGTCGAGCACCGCGCCATCGGGAAGGCGAAAGCTGGTCACCCGGCCCGCTTCCACCAGGGCCGTTAGGGTTGGGGGCACCGCTGCGCCTCGCAGTTCCTGGAGCCCCAGGAGGCCGCCGTAGAACTGCCGCGATGTCTGTAGATCCGCAACATTGAGGGCGAAGTGGTGGAAGCTGCGCAGCACACCGCTGCTGAGCTGGGTCATGGCCATGGTGATGGAGCAAGGGAAAGGGTGGTCAACAACCCAGACAGGCTAGGAAGCCCAGAAACTAACGGCCCCCTGTGTTGGGCATTTCCAGCACCCACTGCTTGTAGGTAAGGCCACGCAGGTTGAGGTCACTGAGTTTGGGCTGGTAGGTGGGGGCAAATTCCAGCACAATGCGTCCCATGTTGGGCTGGAACTGACCGAGGCGAATGGCTCGCAGTTGGCCCTTGTTGGTCTGAACTTCGTTGCGAGGGGATTGGATGCGAATGTTGGGTAGGTCAATCACCATCCGGGTGGGACCAGTGAGGAGCTGAGCCGTGGGCAGCACATCCGTATCGGTGGTGAAGCTGAACTGGTTGAGGACTGGGTCAAAGCTGTAGCTTGCGACGGAGTTGGCCTGGGCGGGGAGGGCCGCAAGGGTGCCGCCCAGCAGGCCTGCGCCGAGCAAACTGACCACTGAGCGTTTAAGTTGCATTGCCGTGATTGCCATGGTGATTGGGGGAACTAAATTTCCTTTCTTTGGGGAGGCTGGCTCTATTGGAAGAGCCAGCCGGGGAAGTTATTTGAGATCTAGTAACTCTAGTAACTCTAGTCATCTAGTAACTCTAGTCATCTAGTGACTTTAGGCGTTTATAGCGTTGAGAATGTTCCGACAGCAAGAAGATCGGCTGAAGACCGGGGTTAGGTGATCTTTACCCAGTCAGCGCCCGTTCAGCCTCCAGCCATGAAGCCCGCCATCTCCAGGCGGATCTCCCAGCCCTGCCTAAGCCCAGTAGGGGAGAGCAGTCAGCAGCCCCGCCCACCGACCCACCAGCCCAGCAACCACCCATTAAAACCATGGACAAAATTTGCTATACCTGATGAGATCCCCGAGTAGGGTGATTCTGTCCCCCAAGCAGGTTACCCAACTCGCGCCGTCCTCGGGTGCTCAGCGCTAGACTATCACTAGATTTAGCCACCACAGATTCTAACGAACTGCTCAACTAACCGCCCCTTCCTCGCTGTGAAAAAATTGGCCTTGCCTGCGTTCCTGTCCGAGACCTCTGCCACTGACGCAGGGCACCTGTCCACTGGGGTGCCAACCGGAGTAACGACCAGCTCGCCCAGGGAGCAGAGCCGCTGCACTGCATTCCAGCGCCCTGGCTCCAGCCGTGCCATGCGGTCTGTGGCCATGGGCTGGATGTTGCTCCAGGTGGTGCTGGCCGGTGGCCCAGCCTTGGCCCAGGTGAAGGAAGCGCGGTTTCCGGCGATCGCCCAGGCCACGCCTGCCGTTCCCCCCAGCAGCCCTCCTGCCCCAGCACCTGCCGCTGCTCCCGCCGCCACGCCAACTGTTCCAGCAGCGCCGACCTCCCCACCGGCTGCATCTCCTAACGCATCCCAGCCTGCCGCTGCACCGACCCCAACCCCTGGGGCGGCCCCGGCAGCCGCCGAGCAGCCCAAGCCTGAACAGCCCGCCGCCCAAGCGCCCAGTCCAGCAGCCAATGAAGCGCCAGGGCGATCGCCCCCACCCCTGGCACAGTTCCCCAGGAGGATGCCCCCCCTCCTACAGCCAGCTCATCACTGACATT
>JAAUQQ010000142.1 GCA_012032745.1 Synechococcales cyanobacterium RM1_1_8 | reverse complement strand
AGGGTCATGCCTTTGGGTCGGCATCAGGTTGAGGTTGACCGCCATGTTGATCACCGCCTGGACGCCGATCTGGCCGATCAGCCCCGCCGCCGCGACCTGGCCGAACCGGTCGATCGAGCGATGCACGCCGAGCAGGCCGCGCAGCACATCGACGGCGAACGTGTGGGGATAGATGTAGTCGCTGTCGATCCACTCGCTGAAATAGAACACGGTCAGGGCCGACGCCAGCCGTGCCACGGCCAGGAGTGCGAGGACGGTAAGCGTCCAGCCGATTGCCCGGGCCAATCCCGGGGATGTCGCGTGCTGGCGCAGGCTGGAGCGTACCGCCTGTGGGCGGGGTTCTCGTGAGGCGGACGGATCAGTCTTGTCCATATGCGGCCGAGGGCGCGCGGCCCTGTCACTCGACTCGATTTGGCTCGCGGCGCGCTCTCGGGCTCGTTCTCAGCTCGCGATCTTCGGCGTCTCAGCCTGCTGGCCCAAGAGAATCTGCTGGGCCAGGTTCCACAGGGCCGTGCCCAGGTTGTTTTGAATAGCGCCATGGCGCTCGTTGCGCTGGATGGGTAGATCAGACACCGGATCGGGTTTCTCCCCAGGACAGACCACCAGGGCTGCTTGGTAGGCCGCGATCGCCCCTTTCCAGTTGACCAAGGGCTCCTGGCTCTTGGCCAAGCTGCTGTAGGCCTCTCCCAGTTGATTCTGTAGCTCCAAATAGAGCGACGGATCGGGAGCATCAACGACCATGGGCTCTAGGCCTCTCTGGTAGGTGGCGATGGCCCGCCGCAGGCCATCTAGGCGGTAGCTGGGGTGCTGGCGGCTGAGGCTGAGATAGATCTGCCCCAGGTCGTAGCAAATGCTGGGCCAGCGCTGAGGATAGCCCCGTAGGGAGACGAGAGCCTGTTCGTAGGCCGCGATCGCAATGACAAGGCAGCGCACCTGGCGCTGGCCCTGGTGGTTGTGGTTGCGATAGAAATCCCCCAGTTCAATCAGCCGCGCAGCGAACTGGAGCTGGGTCTCTGGGGTGCGCTGAATTTGCCGCAGGGCCTGGAGAATTTCCCAGGGGACGTAGGTGGCTCCTTGGGCGGAGTGGCTGCGGGCCAATTGTTGAATCAGCCCGCCCATGGGGATGGTGAGGGGATCGTTCAGGGCGGCGACGACCAGCTCGGCGGCGCTTTTGCGCTGTTGGTGACGGCGTTCTGGTTCCCCCGGTGGTGGCCCTGGGTCGGCGGGGGCAGGGTCTTCGAGGGGGAGGTCGGTAATGGGGTCCGTTGGGAGGGCGCTTGAGTTTGGGCCGAGTTCTGGGCTAATTTCTGGGCTGAGTTCTGGGCTGGCATCTCCCAGGGCTCGTCCGTCTCGGGGGAAGTTCCAGGGTGTCGCAGAGTTGCAGGTCCGGGCGATCGCCCTCGGCCCCGGCGGGGTCACAGCGTCCGCCCGGCTCGGGCTCTGCCCCGAACCCGTCGCCCGCTGCCGGTTCCATGGCCTGGTCTGGGGCGATCGCCTCCGAACTCAAGAGCCTGCGGTTGAGCAGCGCCTGCTCCAGGACCGTTTGTTCCAGGACCGTTTGTTCCAGGACCGATTGCTCCAGGACCAGAATCGGTTCCACCTGGCTGGCCCAATCCGTGAGATCCTCCAAGTCACCCAGGTCGCGCAGGACATCCCAAGCGCTGCCATAGCGCCGCCTCGTGGCTCGCTCCAGCAGGCAATTGAGCAAGGCTCGCAGGCCATCACTGACCTCCACGGCCAGGCTGTCTTCCCAACACCAGCAGCCCTCCGCCACATCAAACAACTGCTCCACCGGCAGGGCCGTCAACAGTTGAATGGCGCTGACACCAAGGCTGTAGAGATCGCTGGCAGGCACCGGTTGCCCCAACTGTCGCTCCGGAGCCCAGTAGTGCAGCCGCTGCAAGTCCTCGGCCTGGGGTGAGAGGAACGCCACCCCTGGGGATGGAATGGGAGCGATCGCCCATAGCTCACCAACATTCGCCGTCGATCTGCGCTCCGTTCCACCAGCGTCTGGGGCCGAATATCCCCATGGATAAAGCCCTGATCATGGATTTGGAGCAGGCTTTCTAGCACCTCCCCCAGACAAAGGCGCAGCTCCGCTTCATTCAGCGCGCCCTCCTCGCCCAGCCTGTGGGAGAGGCTCTGGCCCGCCACCCAGTCATGGACCAAAAATTCATAGTTTCCCAGCGCGGAGCACCAAGGCCCCGAGTCCAAGACCGCCTGGGTTGGAGATTCCCCAGCGTTCCGTTGACGCCGCTGCTCTACCGGAGGCAGGGGGCCGGGCAGCAGGGCGATCAGGGCAGGCAAATGACCCGCTCGGCCCAGGGTTTCGAGCCGAACCCAATGCTCCGGCTCCCAGCCGAGTGGCTCAGAGCGTTGTCCCAGGAGGGTGACAATGCAGCGGGGCTGGGAGGGCAAATGATCATCGAGGGCCAAAAAAGCATTGGCAGGCTCGCCGAGGGGTTCCGTGAGCAAGAAGCGATCGCCCAATTTCAATCGCGTGCCACAGTGGGAGCAAAAGCTGGCATCAGAGCGGTTACGAGGCTTAGCACAGTCAGGGCTAGGACAATAAATCATGATTCGGCAAGAGGAACCCGGCGACATGGCTGCCCCTAACTCAACGGTCTTGCCTTAGTTATGCCCGAATCCCAGCCTCAACTAAGGCCCCAGCCCCAACTTTGCACCCACAAAAATCCATCTCTACACGGAAAAACATTCACAAAGACTACCCCACCCCACCCCCCCAATCCCCCACCTCAAAAAACATCCCCCTTAGGATTCAGCCACTCATTCAGCCCCTCACCCAACAGCGACAGCCCCACCACCATCAACGTCAGCGCCAGTCCCGGAAACAGCGCAGTCCACCAAATCCCCGTCGGCAAAGCCCCCAGAGCCTGCTGCAAATCGTGGCCCCACTCCGGCGTCTCCGCTGGCAGCCCCAGCCCCAAAAAGCCCAACCCCCCCAGCACCAGCACCGCATCCGCCGCATTGAGCGTGAACAACACCGGCACACTGGGAATCACATTCAAAAACAAATAGCGGCTGAGAATGCGCGGCGTCGAAGCCCCCAGGGCCTGGCCGCTTCCACAAACAGCTCCGACTTGACGCTGACGGTTTGGTTACGCACCACCCGGTAATACTGGGGCACATAGGCAATGCAGAGGGCCAGGGCCGCATTCAGCAGCCCCCGCCCCACCACAAAGGCCAGGGTGATCGACAGCAGCAGCCCCGGCAAGGTGTAGAGCGTATCCATCAAAAACAGCAGCAGGCGATCGACCCAGCCGCCCAAATAGCCACTCATCAACCCCAGGGGCAGGCCAATGATCAAACTCAGGGTCGTCGCCAGGAGCACAACCTTGAAGGCAACCTGGGTGCCAAATAGCGTGCGGGAAAAGACATCGTAGCCCTCCTGGCTGGTGCCAAACCAATGGTCAGCGGAGGGGGCACCATGGATCGGATTGACCAGGGAAGCGGTGGGGTCTTGAATCAGGCCCCAGGATTGCAGCAGTGGAGCCAGCAGGGCCAGCAGCATGAACCCGAGGGTGATCAAGATGCCGGTCAAGGTCAGCCGAGCGGAAAGATTGGGCTGAAACAGGACCGCCAGCCGGGATGGGGATTTTGGGGAATTCACCGAAGCCATAAACCAAGGTCACAGGAAATTGCAACAGGAGAAGAAGCAGAGTCATATCAGACATGCCCAGCCAGACATGCCCAGCCAGACATGCCCTACCCAAAAAACAAGGGAAACAAGACTGTGCCAGACTTTGCTAGTCTAGCTCTACATAGAGTCTCGAGATTGATGCGTGGTGGATATCCAACTGGGTAAGGGTAAAACGGCTCGCAGAGCCTACGGAATTGATGAAATCGCGCTGGTGCCGGGTCAGGTGACCCTGGACCCAGCCCTGGCTGACACCCGCTGGACCATTGGCGGCATTGAACGAGAGATTCCCGTGATCGCCAGCGCCATGGATGGGGTGGTCGATGTGGCCATGGCCGTGCAGCTCTCCCAGCTCGGAGCCCTAGGGGTTCTGAATCTGGAGGGCATCCAGACCCGCTATGCCGATCCAAATGCAGTGTTGGATCGCATCGCAGCGGTGGGTAAGGATGAATTCGTGCCGCTGATGCAGGAAATCTATGCCACCCCGGTCCAGCCTGAGCTGATCCAGCAGCGTATCCAGGAAATCAAGCAGCAGGGCGGCATCGCAGCGGTGAGCCTGACGCCTGCTGGGGCCGTGAAATATGGCGATCGCTTGGCCGCAGCGGGGGCCGACTTGGTCTTTGTCCAAGCCACCGTGGTCTCGACGGATCACTTCTCTCCGGACAACATCACACCCCTGGACTTGGCGGACTTCTGTGCGCGGATGCCCATGCCCGTGGCCCTGGGCAACTGTGTCACCTACGATGTAGCGCTGAAACTGATGAAGGCCGGAGCTGCGGCCATTATGGTGGGCATTGGCCCCGGTGCCGCCTGTACCTCTCGGGGGGTACTGGGAGTGGGGGTTCCCCAGGCGACGGCGGTGGCAGACTGCGCCGCTGCCCGCGATGACCACGCCAAAGAGACGGGCCGCTATGTGGCGATTATTGCCGATGGCGGCTTGGTCACGGGCGGCGATATCTGCAAATGCATTGCCTGTGGCGCGGATGGGGTGATGATTGGTTCCCCCTTCGCTCGGGCTGCGGAGGCCCCTGGCCGGGCTTCCACTGGGGGATGGCGACGCCGAGCCCGCTCTTGCCTCGGGGCACCCGCATTAATGTCGGCACCACGGGCAGCCTAGAGCAGATTTTGCGAGGCCCTGCCCGACTAGACGATGGCACCCACAATTTCCTGGGGGCTTTGCAAACCAGCATGGGGACGTTGGGGGCGAAGACCATTCGGGAAATGCAGCAGGTGGAGGTCGTAATTGCCCCGTCGCTGTTGACCGAGGGCAAGGTGTATCAAAAAGCCCAGCAGCTTGGCATGGGCAAATAGTTGTGGATCTGGTCCGTAGATCTGGTCCTGGGCCCTGGGTTTGGGGGCGATCGCCCCACTCCCTCCCCCAAGCCCTCACAGCGGCTTTATACCAATATTGAGGTTATGAGATTTATCCATTAGTTTGCGTGACATTCAACCATTAAGCCCATACGATAGATCTACAATAAGTTGAGCGGAGACGAAGGTTTCCGTTCACTCCTCACACCACACTTCGCCTGGGCTTTGCCCAGGCGTTTCTTGTTGTTAGGAGAAATTATCGGGAGAAATGTCCCTGGGGCAGCATCTTTATCCCCAGCGAATTCACAGGGAATTCGCTAGAAATTCGCTGGGCAGGCCTGGGGCGAAGCGGGTCTGAAAACTCTGTTTCAGCCCAGCACACAAAAATTTATAGCGCCTAGGAACCCAGCCTAGGGAGGCCAAGTTGGCTGCAGATCGGGGGATCGGAATTGCTCAAAACCCTTCCAGGGTGGCCTTTTTCACCCTTTGCATACCCACCGTGGCAGGAAAGCCAAGCGCAATTGTCCGGCTTGGAAGGGTTAGGCCTGGGCAAAATCAACGCGGGTTGGCCTATTACCAAAAGTCAGTTAGTTCGCTATTGTAGTAAGTCAAGACAGTTAAGGGCAAAAGGGTTTTTCAGAATGTCAGCAGCTGCACCCGTGACAGATGCCAACTTTAAACAGGAGGTTCTTGAAAATGACCTTCCTGTGCTCGTCGATTTTTGGGCACCTTGGTGTGGTCCTTGCCGCATGGTTGCCCCCGTTGTCGATGAGATTGCTCAGCAGTACGATGGCCAGGTCAAGGTCGTCAAGGTCAACACCGATGAAAGCCCCAGTGTGGCAAGTCAGTACGGTATTCGAAGCATCCCCACGCTGATGGTTTTCAAAGGCGGGCAGCGGGTCGATATGGTGGTGGGAGCGGTGCCCAAGGCGACGCTGGCGAATACCTTGGAGAAGTACATCTAGCAGAGGGGCTGGAGCGATCGCGGCTTCCTGTGGGAGGCAGTGACGTTTGGGGTCATTGCTGCTCTGGGGCTACTTAGCCAATCCTTTATAGATTCAAAACGGATGGATCGCCCTAGAGCGATCCATCCGTTTTTTGTGAAGATTTGGCAGGGGCAAGCCCTAGGGAGCAGGCAGGGTAAAAAGACCCAGCGAAAAGGCTGGCTTACAGAAGCGTTGGGTACAATAGATCGCGCCCAGTCAGGAGATCCGCTTCCATGGCCCCATCCCCGGTTGATTCCTTGGCCCAGCTATCCCAGCTCCAAGGGGATTTGACTCAGTTGGTTCAGCAGCTCCCCAGCTTGGAGCATGGCCAATTGATCCAGCGAGTTCTGGAGAGCCTGGTGAGCATTGCCCAGGAGCCCTTGGATCGCCTGGATTGGAAAATTCTGCTGGGGTCGCTCCAGGATATGGAAAGGCGTTTCAGGTTCTGGGGCCTTACCGCCACACCCGCAAGATTGCTGTGTTTGGCTCGGCCCGCACGGCCAAAGATGATCCAGACTATGCCATGGCCCATGATTTTTCCCGCACCATGGCCGAGCAGGGATTTATGATGCTGACCGGGGCGGGAGGCGGCATCATGGAAGCGGCCAATGGGGGGGCGGGGCGCGATCGCTCCTTCGGCCTCAATGTCTATTTACCCTTCGAGCAGAGCGCCAATCCCTACATTGAAGGGGATGAAAAGCTGCTGACATTCAAGTATTTTTTCACCCGCAAGCTGTTTTTTCTGCGGGAGACCGATGCCGTCGCGGTGTTCCCCGGTGGTTTTGGCACGATGGATGAGCTGTACGAATGCCTGACGTTGATGCAGACCGGCAAGTTTGGCCCCGTCCCGCTGATTTTGATCGATCGCCCCGGCGGCAACTACTGGCAAGCCTGGGAAGCCTTTGTTAGGGAACAGCTCTTGGCCAAGGGCTTGGTCAGCGGCGATGATCACCATCTCTATACCATCACAGATGATATTGCGGTGGCGGAGCGGGCGATCGCCAACTTTTATCGGGTCTACCATTCCAGCCGCTATGTGGGCTCCGATCTGGTAATGCGGCTGACTGCGGAGCTGAACGATGGGGAAGTGGAGCGGCTCAATCGAACTTTCCAGGATATCCTGGTGCAGGATCGCATCGAAAAAACCGAGGCATTCCCCGAAGAACAGGAGGATGACACCGCCGCCCTACCTCGCCTCAAGTTCCACTACAACCAGCGCGATGCGGGACGTCTCTATGAGCTGATTTCCGAGATCAACCGCCTGGGAAGCAGCCACCTCCAGGAAGCCCATCCGGAACAGCGCTAGGGTGGCAGAGCGAGAAACCACCCCTCACGAAGGCGAGAGAGGTTGCGTCAGCAAGTGAGGTTGCATCATTAAGACAACAGAAGAACGCGGTCCCACCTGATACCGATTTTGCTTCAGCGGCGGCGCAGTGGCACTCGGGCAAAAGTCATGGGGACTGGGCAGGCTGGTGTCCACAATGCGATACCAATGCTGGGGAGCGAGCAGAGCCGGTAGCTCAAAGGTCAAGGGTTCCCAGTAGGCATTGAGCAACACCTGGATCATCTCCCCCTCGGCAGGGTCATGGAGGGTGAAGGCCAGGCTGTGGGATTCCGCGCTCCAGTCTGGCTGTTCGCGCCCCACGCCATGCCAACTGATGTGGGGCACCTGGCTCGATTCCGCCACCTCCAGGAGTTGCTCTAGGGCAAAGATATTGCGACTTTGGTGGAACCCGATCAGGCTGCGGACGAAGTGGTGCAGCCCGGCGTGGGTTTGGAGACCGCTCCAATCGAACCAGCTCAGCTCATTGTTTTGACAGTAAGCATTGTTGTTGCCCAATTGGCTGCGGCGAATTTCATCCCCCATGGAGAGCATGGGGGTGCCCTGGGAGACGAACAGCAGCGTGAAGAAATTTTTGATCTGCTGGAGGCGCAGGGCTTCAATCTTGGGATCCTGGCTCGGTCCTTCTGCGCCGCAGTTCCAGCCCACATTGTCATTGGAGCCATCGCGGTTGTTTTCACCGTTGGCCAGGTTGTGCTTGGTGTTGTAGCTGACTAGGTCGTTGAGGGAAAAGCCATCGTGGCAGGTGACGAAGTTGATGCTGCGGGTGGTGGCGCGGCCAGGTTGGCGATAGATGTCTGGACTGCCCATGATTTTGTTGGCCAGGGAGCGGACGCTGTTGCGATCGCCCTTAACAAAATGGCGCAGATCGTCCCGGAAGGGGCCATTCCATTCGGCAAAGCGATCGCCCACAAACTCCCCCACCTGGTACAGCCCCGCCGCATCCCAGGCCTCGGCAATGATCTTCGTCCCCGCCAGCACCGGATCCGCTTCGATCGCCCACAGCAGCGGTGGATCGTCCTGGGGCCGACCCAGCTGATCGCGGGAAAAAACCGAGGCTAAATCAAAGCGAAAGCCATCCACATGCATTTCCGCCACCCAGTAGCGCAGGCTGTCTAAAATCAGATTGCTAACCACCTCATAGCTGCACTTCATGGTGTTGCCGCAGCCGCTGTAGTTGCTGTAGCGGCTGCGGTCCCTGGCTTCGAGGATGTAATAGGCGGAGTTTTCTAGGCCCTTGAAGGAAATCGTCGGCCCCAGGTGGTCCCCCTCGGCGGAGTGATTGAACACCACATCTAAAATCACCTCAATGCCAGCCCGATGCAAAGCCTTGACCATGTCGCGGAACTCGGTCAAGGGGCCGAGGGGATCCTTGCGGGAGCTGTAGCCCTGGTGGGGAGAGAAGAAGGCGAGGGTGCTATAACCCCAGTAGTTAATCAAGCCCGGCTGGGCATCTTGGTCATCGAACTGATGGATGGGCATCAGCTCCACGGCGGTGATGCCGAGATCCTGGAGGTAGGGAATTTTTTCGATCAGTCCCGCATAGGTGCCCCGCAGCTGTGGCGTTAGGCCAGAGCTGGGATGTTGGGTGAAGCCGCCGACATGCATTTCATAGATAATCGTGTCGCCGTAGGGAATCGCTGGGGGGACATCGTCTTCCCAATCGTAGGCACAGGGATCAATAACAACGGCCCGGAGGGCCTGGGCACAGTTGTCCGTGGGGGCGATCGCCGCTTCCCGAGAATAGTTCTCCCAGTTCACCACCGCCTTGGCATAGGGATCCAGCAACACCTTGTTGTGGTTGAAGCGGTGGCCCTGCTCCGGGGCATAGGGGCCATGGACGCGGTAGGCATAGACCTGGCCTGCTTCCAGGCCTGGAACAAAGGCATGCCAATAGAAGTGGGTGCGATGGCTATTGCCCTCGAAGCGGAGCACATGGCTGGGCTCCGGGGCATCGGGGCGATCGAACAGCAGCAGCTCAACGGCGGTGGCGTTTTTGGAGAACAGACAAAAATTGATGCCCTTGGGGGTGACACTGGCTCCAACCGGAAAGCTACGACCGGGTTCGAGGCCCAGAGCCTGGGGGGCGGGGGCTGTTTGGCTGGGCGAACTAGAACCGAGGACCATAGAGACTCTCCTGGGATGCAGGCGCAATCTAGGATTGGCACTCGGCTTAATTTTCCCTTAGGAATCGCGACCCAGGGCGGATCCCCGTCAGGGGTTCACATTTTGTGAGGTTGGCGGCCAGGCGAATCGGGCGGCCAGCGGCGAAATGGATGGCGAAGTTGACGTTGAGGCCGTTCACGGTGAGCTTTCCCCCTAGAGCAAGCCCAACTCCCCTTCCTCGCTAGCCCAATCCGCCGAAGCCTTCATCACCGGCTTTTGGTACAGCGGCACCGTAAAGGTCACCGTCGAGCCCAGCTCCTCGCCCATGCTGTAGAAATGCACTTCCCCTCCCATGGCCTCCACCAGCTTTTGGGAAATCACCAGGCCCAGGCCCGTGCCGCCATACTGCCGCGTCCGGGAGCCATCCACCTGGCTGAAGGACTTAAACAGCTTGGCCTGTTGATCCAAGGAGACGCCAATGCCCGTATCGGCCACCCGCAGCTCCAGGAGGCCCGGCATTTCTTCATCATTGACGCTCACGGGCTTTTCAATGATGCGGCTGCTGATCGTGATGCTGCCAGAATGGGTGAACTTGAGCGCGTTGCCCACCAGATTGAGCAGCACCTGTAGGAGCCGCTGGTAGTCGCCATAGACCAAGACCGCATCGTGGGTTTGGGGCGGCGTAATTTCATAGAGCAAGTTGCGGGAAAGGGCCTGCTGGCGGGTCTTTTTGGCCACATCCTCAAACAGCTCGTTAAGCTGGACGGCGGTGAGATCCAGCTCCATTTTGCCCGCTTCGATTTTGGCGACATCCAAGATGTCATTGATGATATCCAGCAGCAGCAGGGCTGAGTTGTGGGCTTCACCGACGAATTCTTCCAGTTCTTCCTGGGTGTCGGCCATGCCATCAAGGACCAGCTTGAGGAAGCCGATCATGCCGTTGAGGGGAGTCCGCAGCTCATGGGAGGTGTTGGCGAGAAACTCACTCTTGAGGCGGGAGGCTTCTTCAGCCTCTCGGTGGGCATCTTCGATTTCCTTGTGCTTTTGGAGAAAGTCATCCTTGACCTGCTGGAGCTTTTGGGTCAGGGCTGCGTTTTCTGCTAGGGCGCGGCTGTGGGCGATCGCCATTCCCAAGCATTCCCCCACCTCCCCCAGCAGGGCCAGCTCCGCCTCGCTCCAGCTCAGGCTTGTATCCCGATACAGCAGCATCACCCCCAGGGGAGACTGGCGGTGGAATAGGGGCACGAGGATCAGATCTTGGGCGACAGGGCCGTCTGGGTCCGGCCAGGGCAATTCTGTCTCGCGTTCTGTCTCGCGTTCTGTCTCGCGTTTTGGGGCTGGAGCTGGGACAAAAATGGGCTGGAGGCAGGCGAGGGCCTGGGCGATCGCTCCTTGAATTTCGAGCATCAAGGGAGGAAATGCGGCTGCACCCAGTTCTGCGCCCAGTTCTGCGCCCCCGTTGGGGTGCGATCGCCGCCCCCAAACCCTGGCCATCCAGGCCAAATAATCTAGATCATCCGATTGATAGCTGTAGGCCAGACCGCAGCTCAGCCCCAGCGCCGGATGCAACTGGCTGACGGCCTCCTGCCAGAGCAGGCTGGGATCAATGCAGCGGTTAAAATGCTTCTGTAGGCGATGCAGCAGCGCTAAATGGGCCAGGGACTCGACTGGGGCGGCTTCAGGTTTCGGGAAGGGACTGTTGGTAGATGGAGGCGTGGCAGATGGGGGGGCAGGTCCAGAGACCGGCAGCCTGGAAGGAACGTCTAAATCCGAGGTCAGCGCTGAAGGGAGATGGGAGGGGTGCATTG
Source organism: Synechococcales cyanobacterium RM1_1_8 (assembly GCA_012032745.1). Classification (GTDB taxonomy): domain Bacteria; phylum Cyanobacteriota; class Cyanobacteriia; order PCC-9006; family JAAUQQ01; genus JAAUQQ01. The sequence goes on along the minus strand of JAAUQQ010000142.1, from coordinate 572 downwards.
CAGTGAGATCAACGGCAGGTGCCAGGTCAAGAGCAGACCGCCTGCTCTAGCTACATTCTAGGTAGATATTTGGGATCTACCGGGCGTTGCTTGAATCTTTAGGACAGCCGCCTTGGGCAAGGCAGCGCCCAGGGGTGGTGCAGAGTTAATGCACATTCGATCAGTTTACAAATTCATCATGGCAAGAACCGGATGAATCCCAAAAATCAGCCGTGGCCTGTAACGATCCACAACTTGAGTATTCTCTGTCCTGGGCCAATCCAAGGTTGGTTCACCCGCGCTGGACGTGAAGCTGGATTGGGGGAGATCGCAGGCCGCTGGTGCAAGAGCAGGGCTCGCAGCACTACAATGTAAAAATCTGTAAACAGCTCCATTCTGGCGAAAGCGTTTGGCCCCAACCGCTTCCCAGCCCTCTGGCCCCAGGGTCTGCATCGAACCCTGCCCCTTAACCCTAAATCATCAACCATCCGGAGTTCCAGGTCGGGTATGACTGACGTTCCTGTTTCTAAGATCCGCAATTTTCGATTATTGCCCACATCGACCATGGCAAATCCACCCTGGCCGATCGCCTG
>JAAUQQ010000141.1 GCA_012032745.1 Synechococcales cyanobacterium RM1_1_8 | reverse complement strand
GCTTCTGGGGGAATGGGGTAAACCGTTAAACATGAACCCCAAAAACGTGGGTCAAGATGGCTGCCGATCGCAATCAAAAACTTCGCCGAACCATGAGTCGCTCCCATGGAACTTTGGCTTGTTGCTGGGAAAAGCCATTGGGCGCGATCGCTCATTCTCCCAGGGCTCTGCCTCAAAATAACGCAATTCAGCGCTGATTAGGGTATTTGACCCCCAACGGAGCCTTAAGAAATACTGAAGCCCACCGCCTGGAGCTTGGGAGCCCAAGTCGCGGGCTTGGGTGCCGCGTTTGTGCAGCTTTTCCCTAGCGAAAATTCCAGCGATTAGGCCAGCGATTAGGATTGTCGGGGAATCGAACGACGATACATTTCGCAAAGGTGGGAAATGATGTCTAGCAGGGCGAGACGGTAGTTTACTAACACCGCTTCGTTGCGGCCTTCTAGCTTGAGTTGCTTCGCATATTCATCGATCAATTTCATGTGAATTTCAACAATTTGAGTCACTGAAATATCTGAGAAAAATGACAGGTTTACAAACTCATCAATCAGCCCGTTGATCTGGGCCGTCTCGCTAAAATAGGAGAGTAAAATAGCCTGGTATTTGGCCGTCAACTCACTTAAAAGCTGCTTTTGATCGGCGTCATTGAGGCTGCGATAGAAGTTCTCTGGGCTGCGTTTGTAATACACCCCCAGGTAGCCGAGGCGCTCCTTGAGTTTTCTGGCCAGGCGCTGCTGCTGCTCCAGTAGGGCTGCGGGGGAGGGGTCATCGCTGGCGCGCGCGGCGTTGGCGCGGTCGGGAATGATTTCACTGGGGGAGAGCTGCAAAAATTGCTTGATCGCCAGGTCGATGCGATCGCCCAACTGTGCCACCTCTCCCCAGGGGAGACCCACCTCAGCTTGGTGGTAGCCAATACCAGCGGACGCTTCCCCCGCTGGCTCAGCTGGGAGGGCAGGCCCATGGGGGAGGGCAGCTTCATCCAGAATGACGGCGGGCAAGAGGATGTTGGCTTGGTGCAGGGTGGCGAACAGGGAGGGCTGATGGGCGATCGCCAATGCCTCGATCGCCAGGGCATCAATCACGAGGCAGTCTACCCGGCCCAGCCCTGGCTCCATGGCAGCCAGAAAATCCCTGGCCGAAACGTGGGTGGCAATGCTGTAGCGCTGGGTATCTAGGGCCTCTTTCAGCCTCGCCGACAGCAGCTCAGAACTCAGCAAGGCCAAAATAGAAACGTTGGTTGGCACAGTCACTGGGGCAAGGAAGTCACTTGTTAAAAGTCACTTGTGGTAATGGGGCACTGGAGTCATGGGGAAGCCTAGACTGGCTGTGCGATCGCCTGACTGCTCGATCCTCCGGCCGCCCGAGGACTCGGCTGCCTACAATATACTGGCTTAGGAGCCACTCCCCAAGGCCAATCCCGCCGCCCCCTTTCAGGCCAAATCCAACCCAAACCTTAGCCCAGCTTGCCTCCTGTAGGATAGAAAGACTGTGTGTTCGGGGTAGACCATGGAGACGGCATATGTAGTGGGCTTGGGAAAATCTGGCTTAGCCGCCGCGAGGCTGCTCCAGGCCCAGGGCTATAGCGTTGTTTTGAGCGACAGTGGGGATTCGCCAGGGCTGCGCCAGCAGCAAGGGGAGCTGGCCCAGGTTGGAATTACGGTTAAGCTGGCCGATCGCTTTGATCCAGATCGCCTCGGGCCAGATCGCCTCGGGCCAGGGGCGATCTCCAGCGCTGCCGCTGCGAAGCCGTTGGTGGTGGTCAGCCCCGGCGTGCCCTGGGACATTCCCGGCTTGGTCAAGGCCCGCGATCGCGGCTGGTCGGTTCTGGGGGAGCTGTCCTACGCCTGGCACCAGCTCCAGGACCGCGCCTGGATCTGCGTCACCGGCACCAATGGCAAAACCACTACCACGGCCCTGCTGGATGCCATCTTCAAGGCTGCAAACTACCCCGTGGAGGCCTGCGGCAACATCGGCTACCCCGCCTGTGACCTGGCCTACCAGGCCCATTTTGGCAGCCCGTCCGCCCGCAGCCCCGGCCCATCTTGGGTGCTGGCCGAACTCAGCAGCTACCAAATCGAATCCGGCTGGGATGTGGCCCCCCGTATCGGAGTCTGGACCACCTTCACCCCGGATCACCTCAGCCGCCACAAAACCCTAGAAAACTACTACGGCATCAAAGCGCGACTGCTGGATCAATCCCAAATTCAAATTCTCAATGGCGATGATCCCTACCTGCGTCGCCAGGCCCAATCCCGCTATCCCCAAGCCTATTGGACCAGCTTGGCTGGAGCGGCGGCCTCCCCAACGGATTTAGACCACAGCATTTACCTAGAAGATGGCTGGGTGACCGTGGCTGGGGAGCCCATTGTGGCGGCGAAGGATCTGGCCATGGTGGGGCAACACAATCAGCAAAACCTACTGCTGGCCGTCGGCGCAGCCTACCTGGCGGGGGTGGATGCAGGGGCGATCGCCCAGGCCATTCAACAATTCCCCGGCGTGCCCCACCGCCTCGAACAGGTGGCCCAATGGCAAAACATCCGCTTCATCAACGACAGCAAAGCCACCAACTACGACGCCGCCGAGGTTGGCCTGACTGCCATGACGGCCCCTACGGTCCTGATTGCCGGGGGGGATCCCAAGGAGGGCGAAGATCAAGCCTGGCTGGAACGCATCCGGGCCCAAGCCGTGGCCGTCGTCCTGGTGGGCAAGGCGGGCCCACAGTTTGCCCAGCGCATGGCTGAGGTGGGCATTGCGCCCGTGGAAGTCCTGCCCAGCCTGACCGAAGCCGTGCCCCGCGCCGCCCGCTGGGCCAGGGCTCTGGGGGCCGGGGCGGTGCTGCTCTCCCCCGCCTGCGCCAGCTTTGACCAGTACCCCAATTTTGAACAGCGCGGAGAGCATTTCCGGCAGCTCTGCACTGCGTTCTGTGCCCAGCAGTCAGGGACTTCCAAGGAATAAAGCATTCAAAATTGGGGAGACGGGGAGATGGGGAGGTCATTCGTCAGTGTTGTTCGACCGTAGGGGCGTTCCGCTGAACGCCCTGCCAAGCCCCCAGCTCGACCTGGATGATTAAATCTCTGGACGTTTCTAATGGCGATCGGGCCTGGGAAATTCCAAGCACCATGGCCTAGGCTATGGCGTAACTTGTCAAGCCACTAGGCTCAGAGAAATCACGCAGACTTCCAGGAGGAATCTCAGCCAGGTTATTCAGCCAGATTATTCAGTCAGATTCCCAGTCAGATTCCAGGACCAGGGGGAGCTCCAGGGGATCCCCGCTGGCTCCTCTCAGGGCCAAAACCGCCTTGTAACTGGAAGATAAGCTGCGGGAGCAAGCTAAGATCATGGAGCAATGTCAGCGGCTCCCCCGCCTTGCCATTGTCTTGCTCCACCGTCTTCACCGTCTTTTGAGTGATTTAAACCCCCTTGCTCTTGCCAAGGGAGCAGCGAGATCACACACTTGTTCAGGTTTGCAATGCAGGAAGTTCAGGAAAATCACAATTGCGTCATCTGGATGACCTCGCATCCGCTCGCCATGGTCCATCCTGAACATGGACTGGGCGATCGCCAGGAGCGGAACCCGGATGGGGTAGGTGTATGGGGCCTAGAGAGGCTCGCTGAGATTGCAGCCAGGTCGATGGAGTGTCGTTGCTCTCGACCCCCCAGCCCATCGCCGCGAACCTGTTGCTGCAAACCCGCCGCCGTAAGTTCACAAGCGGAAGCTTGTGAGCAAGATAGAGCTTGTGAACCAGAGTTCATGGCCCAGAGATAGTGACCCAATTACCCGTTGTGAACCTGACGTAGGTCTTAGAGGAGTCTGAATCGTGCAAAAAGTGCTAGGGATTATTTTGGGTGGTGGTGCAGGAACCCGTCTGTACCCTCTGACCAAGGTGCGTGCCAAACCAGCGGTTTCCCTGGCTGGCAAATATCGTTTGATTGATATTCCTGTCAGCAACTGCATCAATTCTGACATCTATAAAATCTACGTTCTGACCCAGTTCAACTCCGCCTCCCTCAACCGGCACATCTCCCGCACCTACAACAACGTCGGCGGCTTCCGTGATGGGTTTGTCGAGGTGCTCGCAGCCCAGCAAACGCCCCAAAACAGCGGCTGGTTCCAGGGCACCGCCGATGCGGTGCGCCAATACACCAGCCTATTCCAAGACTGGGATGTGGATGAGTTCATCATTCTGTCCGGAGACCACCTCTACCGCATGGACTACTCCAAGTTCATCGACCACCACCGGGAGACCGGCGCAGACGTGACCCTCTCCGTGGTGCCGATTGATGAGCAGCGGGCTTCGGACTTTGGCTTGATGAAGATCGATGACAATGGCCGCGTGATCGACTTCAGCGAAAAGCCCAAGGGAGAGGCACTCAAGGCCATGGCCGTGGATACAGCTTCCCTGGGCCTGGACCCAGAAGCGGCCAAGCTCAAGCCCTACATCGCTTCCATGGGCATCTATGTCTTTAAGCGGCAGGTTCTGCTGGATCTGCTAAATAAGTACGCTGACCAAACTGACTTTGGCAAGGAAATTATCCCCTCAGCGGCAGCGGACTACAACCTCCAGGCCTATCTCTTCGATGGCTACTGGGAAGATATCGGTACGATTCAGGCGTTTTACGAGGCGAATCTGGCCCTGACCCAGCAGCCCAGCCCACCCTTTAGCTTCTACGACGAGAAGGCTCCCATTTATACCCGCAGCCGCTTTCTGCCCGCGAGCAAAATGTGGGACTGTCAGATCACCGAATCCATGGTGAGTGAGGGCTGCATTCTCAAGGAATGTCGCATCCACCATTCCGTTCTGGGCGTTCGCTCTCGCATTGGCTCGGGCAGCGTGGTGCAGGACTCCATGGTGATGGGCTGTGACTATTACCAGTCGCCCAGTGGCCGGGGGCAGGGGGCGGATGGCGTGCAGGTTCCCCTGGGCATTGGCGAGAACACAACGATTCGGGGGGCCATCATCGATAAGAATGCCTGCATTGGCAATGATGTGCAGATTATTAACCGCGATCGCGTCCAAGAAGCCCAGCGAGAAGAAGAAGGCTTCTACATCCGCAGCGGCATCATCGTCGTCCAGAAGAATGCTGTCATCCCCGATGGCACGTTGATCTAGGGAGGCTGGGCGAACGGACTGTTGAGGTTGAACGCCTTTTCCCCGCCGCTCCCTGGGCCTGAGATTCGCGAAACCGAATCTTAGGCCATACGGTTAAACGCACCTGTACTGAGGGTCGAGGATGCCACAATATCAGGGCAGACTTAGGAGTACGCCTGGACAACAGGTCTCCTTCAGAAATCGCGGTGGCGAGGTTCGGTGAATGGCTTCAACAGATTTCAAAGACTATTACGCAGTGCTGGCTGTGGATCGCACTGCCGATGCCGATGAGATCAAACGTTCCTTTCGCCGCCTAGCCCGAAAATATCATCCCGATCTCAACCCCAACGACAATGTCGCTGAGGCTCGCTTCAAGGAGATCAACGAAGCCTATGAGGTGCTTTCGGATAGCGACAAGCGCAAAAAATACGATCAGTTTGGCCAATATTGGAAGCAGGCAGGCCAGGGTGGTTTTGGGGGCGGCGGCGGCTTTGAAGATGCCGATTTTGGACGCTTCAACAACTTCGATGAGTTTATCAACGAGCTGCTGGGTCGCTTCAACACGCCCGGCGCTGGTGCATCCTATGGCGGTGCCAGGCCGGGGGGCCGCCCTGGCGCTGGCTTTCCTGGCGCAGCCGCCAACCTCGACCAAGAGGCCAAACTGGCGCTTAGCCTGCGTGAAGCCTTTGAGGGCACTAAAAAATCAATTCGGGCCAACGGTCGCGCCATCGATGTCAATATTCCTGCGGGGGTGAAGCCAGGCAGCAAGGTGCGCCTCCGGGGCAAGGGCATGGCCAGTCCCTACGGTCAGCAGGGCGATCTGTACCTGATTATTTCAATTCAGCCCCATCCGTTTTTTCAGCTAGAGGGCGAGAATCTCGCCTGTGAGGTTCCCATCGCCCCCGATGAAGCCGCCCTGGGCACTCAAATTGCAGTGCCCACACCGGAGGGCAAAGTGACGGTCAACGTGCCTGCGGGCATCCGCTCGGGCCAATCGCTGCGGCTGCGGGGCAAGGGCTGGCCCAAGCGCGATGGGCGGGGCGATCAGCTCGTCAAAGTCGTGATTGCGACGCCCCAGAACCTGAGTCCGCAAGAGCGGGAGCTGTATGAAAAGCTTCAGGCGGCCCGCAGCTCCGATCCGCGCAGCAGCTTGGAGGGCTTGGGGCTGTAGGCGGTTCCTGGGCTGTAGGCGATTCCTGGGGCAAGCAGTCCCCCTGTGCTTTAGTCCTGGGCGAGGGGCAAGGTGAAGTGGAGGCTGGTGCCCAGATCTTGCCCCGCCGAGGTGGCCCAAATGCTTCCCCCCAGGCTGTTGATGATCTGGCGACAGATGGCCAGCCCCAAGCCTGTGCCGCCCGCTGTGCGCCGCAGGGCTCCCTCGGTTTGGTAGAAGCGTTCAAAAATGGCTTCGAGTTGGGTTGGGGCAATGCCTCGACCTGTGTCCGTGATCGTGACCTCTAACAGGTCCGGGGGGGGCTGGGGAGGGCTGGGGAGGGCTGGTTTGTTCAGAGATTTAGAGCTGGCAAGAGATTTAGAGCTGGCTTTGGTCCGGGTTTTGGTCTGGGTTTTGGCTTCTTGGGTTTGGTCTGAGCCGTCGTCTGGTTTTTCTTCTGGGCTTTGGGCTGGGCTGGGCTTGGGGCGGACTGCCCTGGGAGCTGGGGTTGGAGCTGGGATTGAAGCTGGGCTTGGATGAGGATTTTGCCTGTGGCTTCTGTGAATTTACAGGCATTGTCCAGCAGCTTGGCAATCACCTGAATCAGCCATTCCCCATCGGCCCGCACCAGGGGCAGCGCTTCGGTGACTTGGCTTTCGATCTCGGGCACTTCTTGGGCAGCGCGGCGGGCGCTGAGGCTGCTGAGGGCCAGGCTGACGCATTCTTGCAGGGAGATGGCTTCGGGCATGAGGGTGACCCGGCCACTTTCCAGGCGGGAGAGGGTCAAAAAGTCTTCGACGAGCTGGCGCAGCCGTTCTGCATCGGTGATGGCGGTGTCGACCATGATCTGGCGTAGTTCCAGGGGCATGTCGGGCTCGCTGGCGAGGCTCTCTAGGCAGACCTTGACCGTGGCCAGGGGGGTGCGGAGTTCATGGCCAACGATCGCCGTCAAGTTATACCGGGTCTGCTCCAGGGCAGAGAGCTGCTGGTTGAGCTTTTTCAGGTCTGCGTAGGCCCGCGCTTGGATCAGGGCCACGCCGATCTGGGGAGCGATCGCCGCCACCAGACTCAGGTCTTCGCGGTCCCAGGGGCTCACGGGCTGGGAACGGCCCTGGACTTGAGGGGTCGGACTGCCTTGGCAATAATGCAACTCCAACATGCCCAAGAGCTGGCCCTGGTGAACGAGGGGCACCAACAGCCAGGCGGTGATGCCTGCGGACTCGGCCCATTGGGTCAAATAGCGATTGCCCTGGACCCGCAGGTCGTAGGCCACGGCATCGATGTAAACCGTTTGCTCCTGGCTGACGGTGGATTGGAACAGGGGGTTGTTTTCGAGCTGCCAGACCTGGCCCACGAGGGAGCTGATGCCAGCGTTGAGATATTCATGCTGGAGGATGACCTGGCGATCGCCATCCCCACAGGCATAGATCAAACAGCGGCAGGCCTTGCAGGTTTTGCCCAGCTCCTCCACGGCAATTTCGAGGACTTCATCCACATTGAGGGACTGGCGAATCGCCCGCGTGATCAAATTGACCAGACGCTCCTGGCGCTCCTTGGTGGCAATGGAGCGGTAGGCCTTGAGCAGTTTGTACTGTCCTGCCTGGAGGTGGGTCACGAGGCGCTCGGCAAAGGGGCCAGGATCCGCCGCCACCGCCTCAGGTGCTGCGGTCGGGCAGACTAGTCGCTGGCGGGCCAGGGCAATTTTGGCTCCCAGCTCGGCCGGTAGCACTCGATGCGGCTCAGCAACAGCCCTGCCGCTGCTTGGCTAATTTGGCGATCGAAGGTCCAAAATCCTTCAAAGCGCCGCGAGGGGTCGATATGCCAGATGCGCCCATCCTCGGATCGTTTGGCCTGGCCCCGTTCTTCACAGATCAGGCAGCTCGCATAACCATCACCGATGACGACCAGGTTCCATTCCTGGGTAAGGGGGTCATCGGGGTTGAAGGCAACGGTTTCGTAAATACCTGACGGGTTGAGAGCTGGCGGGTTGAGAGCTGGCGGGTTGAGAGCTGGCGGGGCAAAGCTCGTATCCGGCGCGGCCATCACATAGACCTGATCCGAATGGCTGGCAATCCGCTCATAGCGGCGGGCTTCCTGACGATAGAACCGCTCTTGTTGGAAGGTGGCGATCACCAGGGGCTGGCCATCGTCCAAGGAGAGGAGCTGATCCTCCATGGCATGGGAGAGGGCCGTGAGGGAGGATTTGAAATAGAGCTGGGTGCGGGGGATGGGGATTTCTCCGCCCCGTTGGAGGGCTGCAATCAGGACTTGCAGGGTCGTCTGGGGGGCAATGGAGGGAAGATCGGCGGAAAGCGTGGGGGGCGAATTGCTCATTCTGGCAGCATCGGATAGCTCAAGACCGAGATCGCATCCCCAGGGGAAGAGACAATCGGGCCGGAACAATGGATGGGGCAACGGCTGGAGCAACCTGGCGGCGCAGCCTTGGTCATTGACTCCGAAACCCTGCAACAGCGGCAAGCCTGGGTTGATCAAATAATCGCATGATTTGGGGGGATCTGGGGTCTGGGCCAGGAGATGTCCAGGATTTGCCCAGGATTTTCACGGTATTTGTACGGTATTTGCACGGTATTTATGCGGTATCTGGCACAGCCCCTGAGCGCAGCCCAGTCGCTGTCACGTTGGCCCGCCCCCGGCAAGCCCAAGCCAAGGCTGTGGCACCCTAGCTCTGCTCTCCTTCTCTTCTAGCCCCCCTCTAGTCCTGTATTTACAAGGGTTTTGAGGAAAAATTGGATCGCAATCTTCGGTCTGGGGCCGGGCATCTTAAGCCTAGCGATGAGGGAAGAGGGATTCCTGCTTGCGATCGCTCGCGCTATTGTTGGCCCCGATTGAACGGCCTATGGTCCTGCCCGTCCCAGATTTACCCGGTCCCGGTGCGCCAGCGCCAGGGCAAATCCCAGACCCCAGCGTCGAAGGGGAACTGCTGGCGGCAAAGCGGGCTGCCGAAGCGGCAAACCTGGCCAAGAGTGAGTTTTTGGCCACCATGAGCCATGAGCTGCGCACGCCGCTGAATGCGATCGCCGGTATGACCATCCTGCTCTCCGACACCAGCCTTAGCCCCGAGCAGCGCGACTATGTGTCCACCATCCGCAGCAGCAGCGAGACCCTGCTCTCGATCATCAACGACATCCTCGACCTCTCCAAAATCGAAGCGGACAAACTGGAACTCAACCCCAGCCCCCTGGACCTCGGAGCCTGCTGCCAATCCGTCGTCAACATGTTCAAAGTCCAGGCCAAGGCCAGGGGCATCGCCCTCAGCTACGGCCTGGACTCCCGGCTTCCGCCCCGGCTCTGGGGAGATGGAGCCCGCCTGCGCCAGGTGCTGATCAATTTGGTGGGCAATGCCGTCAAGTTCACCGAAGCGGGGACGGTGAGGGTGCAGGTGGACTGGGATGGGGCGCTGCCTGGGGTGCTGGCGAGAGATTGCCCCAGCTACCAGCTCCGGTTTTCGGTGCGGGATACGGGCATAGGCATTTCCGAGGCCAATCAGCGCCATCTGTTTGCTCTCTTTAGCCAGGGGGATGCTTCGATTACCCGGCGCTATGGGGGCACGGGCCTGGGCCTGGCCATCTGTAAGCGTTTGGTCGAGCTGATGGGGGGAGAGATTGCCGTGGAGAGCCAGCCTGGCCGGGGAACCACCTTCCGTTTTACCCTGCCTTTGGCGGAGGTGGACTCCGCCTTGGCCCAGCCCCAGGGCCAGCCCCATTTACAGGTGGTGTCTTCTCCGGTGCTGAGTGTCAGTGACGATGCTTTGGCGACGTTCAGCGGTGGGGAATTGCCGAAGCCCCGGCTCCAGCAGGCGGATCACATTTTCTATCTGAATCAATCCCTGGTGACCCTGGGCCGGGCGATGGACAATGATATTGCCCTCCAGGATCGCCTCGCCTCCCGCTACCATGCCCAGATTTTGCAGCAGCCCGATGGCCACTGGCTCCAGGACATCGGCAGCGCCAATGGCACCTACCTCAACGATGAGCTGCTGCTGCCTCACCAGCCCCGGCTGCTGAAGCCCGATTGCTATATTCGCTTGGGCTCCTATACTTGGCGATTTGACGATCGCCCCCTGCCAATGCAGCCCCGCCAGCCCCGCCAGCTCAAGATTCTGCTGGTGGAAGACAGCCCGCTCAACCAAATGGTGGCCCGCAAGCTGTTGGAAAAATTTGGCCACGCGGTGGTGTCGGCCAACCATGGCTTGGAGGCGATCGCCGCCCTCCAAGCCGCCGACTACGATGTCGTGTTGATGGACTTGGAAATGCCCGAGCTGGATGGCATCAGCGCCACGGAACGCATTCGGCGCGATTGGCCCAGCCTCAGCAGTGCCATCCCCAGTAGTGCCATTTCTAGCAGTGCCATTTCTAGCAGTGCCATCCCTCCCACTGACAGCCCCAGGGGCCCCAGCACCCAGCGCCCCAGCCCTTGGATTCTCGCGCTCACGGCCTATGCCACCCCCGAGGATCAGCGGCGCTGCCGCCAGGCAGGCATGAATGGCTATTTGACCAAGCCGATTCGCCTGGGGGATTTGGAACAGACTCTCCAAGCCTGTGCCCTGCGGCTGGCGGCGGGGGTTGCAGGGGCGGCGGGCGAGTGGGTGGTAGCGGAGGATTATCTCGCTTCCTAGCTTGTTCGCCGGTCCAGATCGGTGGCGATATTGGCGTTCAGGTCGGCAGTGCGATCGATCGCTATTCCGCAGCCGAGGCCGAGCCTAGGTCTGGATCCAGGTCGGCTGTGCCATCCAGGTGCAGGTGGGCGGGGAGGTCTTCGTTGGGGTCTAGCTCCACTTCCGGCGGCGGCTCAGCCAATGTCGCTTTTGGCTTGGCTCCCTGGGTCTGGGTTCCCTGGTGGGATTGTTTGCCCTGCTTGGACTGGCCTGGCCGGGCGGGCTGGGGCTTGGAATGGCCCTGGGCGGATTCCCCCAGGTCGATTTGGAAAATTTCATCTGCCGCTGTTTCCGCCGTTTCCCCAGCCCTATCCTCAGCCCCATCCTCATCAAGGGAGATCGGCTCCGTCGTGGTTTCGACCGGCTGGCGCTGTTCTGCTTCGCTGCGGATGCGTCGGATGGGAAAGTTCACCACCAGGGCCGAGAGGCGCTGGTCGCTTTCTAGCATGAATTCCAGACCCTCATCGTCGATTTCGATGTATTTGGAAACCACGGCAATGATTTCCCGGCGGATGGCATCCAAGGTTTGGGGGGTGAGGTCTGAGCGATCGTGGGCCAGCAGGAGCTGGAGCCGCTGTTTGACCTCGTTGCGGCTGCTGGATTGGTCGCGCTTGAGGAGCCGGTCAAAGAATTCGCTGAACATATGCACGGAACAGGGGAGGGGCAACCGAGGATGAAATGTGGGGCCGGGCCGGACGGGGAATGGGGGGGAGCGCGATCGCGCTGATCATAGCCCTAGCCCCGTTTCTGGCCAAACAGCCGATTGCGCAGCCTCGCCAAAAAGCCGGGATTGAGATTGTCCAAATCGATGAAGGGGACCGTTTCGCCATCGAGGCGGCGGGCAATATTATTAAAAAGCTGTCCCGGCCCAGGATTCCTCGCTCAGACAGCACCAGG
>JAAUQQ010000140.1 GCA_012032745.1 Synechococcales cyanobacterium RM1_1_8 | reverse complement strand
AATTCAAGTCAAACTTCAGACTATTGGATACTTTGTTGCTTTCATTGAGCGAATTGGTCAAAAGGTTTCACAAAGCGATACGGAGTTTTTGGAGGGATTGGAGGGAGTCTCTCCTCAGCAGATTCAGGAATATAAGGCAGTAGCATTGGAAGCAAAGCGTTTTACGACAGGTGGTGTCACAGCAGTTGGAGCAGCATATGCGGCAGGTCAAGGTACAGTAGCACTCATAGGACTTTTTGGTACAGCTAGCACTGGAGCAGCGATCGGTGGTCTGAGTGGTGCTGCTGCTTGGAATGCTACTCTTGCATGGCTGGGCGGAGGTTCCCTAGCAGCAGGTGGCGGAGGTATGGCGTTAGGCACACTGGTGTTAGGTGGGATTGCTGTAGGACCCGCTTTAATGATTGGTGGTTTTGTCCTGGGAGGACAAGGGGAAAAAGCTTTAACTGAGGCACATCGTTATGCAGCCCAAGCAAATACAGAAATTGCAAAGCTTGATACCTTTGAGGATTTTCTTAGACAAGTACAGCGACGAATTATAGAGCTAAGAGATCTTGTAAATGGCTTGAACAGCAAAGCTCTTAATAGTTTAGTAGAGCTTGAATCGAGAGTTTTAATGCGTACTGGTGTCTGGATTAAGGACGAGGAAAAGTTAGATATAGGGTCAGTAGATTTTAATCCTGAGAGAGATGCTGCACAGTTTCAGCAAGTCGCACTCTTGGTTAAGACTCTAGTTGAAATTATGAAAATTCCAGTCCTAGATGCTGAGGGGAATCTAAATCAGAATACAGCAGAGTTGAAAGCAAAATACCGTACTCTTTAAGGAAAAAATATGGCAAGTAGAAAGCCCTCTATGAATTTTGTGCGAGGTGTGGAAGCTTTTGCCAGTCCTGCTCAATGCTTAAGTGATATTGTGCAAGCATGGACTGAGTATATGAAAATTGCCGAGGAGGAGGCAACTAAACGCCGTGAGATCAAGGCTTGGGAAAAACAACTCTTGCTGAAATTAAGGCAGAACGTGACTTTTGATTGGATATCTTGAGCATTCTTTTGATGAGCGTGCCAAGAATTTTCAGTCACTTTTTTCAAGTAGTTGATCAAGCAGTATCGTCTGGTAATAATCAACAGCTTGGTTTGGCACTACATGCAATTGTAGAGTTAGCGAAGTCAAGTCCCTTTTAATGATCTTGCGGATCTATCTACTGTAAAAGCGGCGCTTGATGATCCAGACCATGTATGGGAGTTCTAGCGTGGTAGGGCATCTAACAACCGTGGTGCAGCGGACTGACCCCATCCGCTGGTGATGTTGCCAAGTTTGTTGGCAGCCGCTGACCACGAACGTTAGACCGCGACTCTGGGCATTCTAATATCAGGATGAAACATCTTGCTTGAAGAAAAATCTTTGTTTGGAGGATAAAGTAGTGAGTCGATAGGAGGGAGCCTGTCACTTCCTTGAGAGAAAAATTAGACTGATGTGATGTAGGAATTCAAGGATATTCTATGACGGAAGAAGAACGGCAAGAATTAGAGCAGTGCAGCCGTCGTATAGCGGAGCTGCTGTACAAAGAAGCCGTGGAGCAGGAGCGTCCGGTCTCCAACCTGGGTGGGATCGAAGCGACAATTCGTAGCCAACTGCAAGAGTACGTTTCTCCGACAATCGGGTCTTTTTTTGCGAAGCCTCCAGCGGAGTAAGTCACGGATATCCCCGAATCCTCAACAGCATCCTGGGACGATTAACGCTCCTCAGTGAGCAAGCGGAAGCCTTGGGAGTATCAGCCTCAAGCCGTCTGAGTCCTTACCTAGAGCTGTGTTGCCTGCGTCTGAGTGCAACGCTCTCCTACGAGAAGAGCGCCGAAGAAGTGGAGGTGCAAACGGGAAGACGAGTGAGCCAAAAGACGCAGCAACGCCTGGTCCACCGTCAGGAGTTTGAAGCCGCCAGTGGTCAGGGGTCAGTGACCCAGCTCAGCCTGGATGGAGGAATGATTCGTCTGCGGACGCCCAAGGGAGAGGAATCCCAGTGGAAAGAGTTCAAAGCGCTCAATTTGATGGATTCCGAGGAAGGAATGGCCTGGTTCAAGGACAATCAAGCTTTGTTGGCTTGGGCCAATGGACTGCCCCTAGCGCAGCGAGTCGATTGCCTCGGCGATGGGCATGATGGCGTCTGGAGTCTCTACGGTGACATTGGCGACCCTGAGCAGCGTCACGAGATTCTCGATTGGTTTCACCTGATGGAGAATCTCCATGGGATACCGGGCTCGAACAAGCGGCTAGCACAAGCTGAAACCCTACTCTGGAAAGGAGAAGTGGATGCCGCAATCACGCTGTTTGAGGAGTGCAACTCCGATGAAGCCAGAAAATTTCGAGGCTATCTTGAGCGTCACCGAACGCGAATCCCCAACTATGGCTACTACCAAGCAGAGGGCATGCCCATCGGCTCGGGAGATGTAGAGTCACTGATCAAGCAAATCAGCGCTCGGACCAAGATATCGGGGGCTGCATGGGAGGTGCTTAATATTCCTCAGGTGCTCGCACATCGCTGTGCTTATCTCAATGGGACCCTCTCTCCCCAGCATAAATTTCTCTCAAGGAAGTGACAGGCTCCCGGCAGCACTACAATTTGGCAAAACAATCGAGAAGCCTTTACTCTCAGATTTGACGGCAGTGTAGAGAAATTGACTATTACAAACCTGTCGGTAGATCTTTGCACAAGCCATGCAACGTGGAACATACCACTGACCATTTCTAATTTAGAGGCTGATGCATGAACAGCTAACGTTCCGGTTGAGCGGCTGCTAGTAACTTTTGCATCCCCACTTATAGCTTTCGACAGCCCGCTCCGACCGGGTTGTTATGCTGCTATCAACATCTTAATTATTGGTACTGGCTTGGCTCTTCACCGTACTTTGTCAACTTCCCAAAGGCTTCAAGACTGAAATACCAATTAGGCTGCCTAAAACAACCGAGTCTCTGTGACGATCGCCCCGCGAACCAGATCCCCATAGTCGCAGGGCGAACCTGCCCAGCATTCCGCTAAGGCGATTGCTCAAAGCCTGCCGTGGAGCGATTGGAAGTTGGGCCAGTCCATGAATTTTGCTATCGCGGGTCGAGCCAGCAATTTGCCCGGGAGCTTATTCGCTGCGACGCTCCCCCCAGTCTTGCCCCAGTTCGTCTCACCCCAGCGGGCGAGAAATAAACCCATAGCCCTTGACAACATTCCTGGGAATGTTAATCTATTCCCAGGAATGTAATAGAGGATTCGGCTATGACTTCAAACAATCGACCCAGGGTAGCCCTAGCCAGTGTAGAGCAAGACCCTCAGACAGAAGGACGTAGGGTACAGCGCACCGCTGGGCGCATTGCCGGGTTCTTTCTCATCACTCAATTTGTTCTGATGTGGGTCACATTCTTTGTGCTCTCTAGCTCGATTAACTGGCCCGCGAGCCTAGACGACCCAGCCAGCATTGCCCTGCCGCGACTGATCGACCACTATGGTGCAGTGATGACAGGCTACAGCCTGTATCTGCTGGTGGCCCTGCTTCTGGTACCTGCCACCGCCGCTTTAAACCGCCGCTTTAGCCTTACGGGCGCTTTGGGGCAAACAGCTCTGGCCCTGGCGATTATCTCGGCTCTGGCCAAGGCGATCGGTATCACCCGCTGGCTGTTTGCTATGCCTGTACTGGCGCAGGCCTACGTCAGCGGAGCCAATCGGGCCACGATTGAGCTTCTATTTATGACGCTCAACGGGTATGCAGGCGGGATTGGCGAGATTTGGGAGTCGCTTTGATCACAGGAATCTGGACGGTACTGATGGGGGCGGTGGTGATGCGATCGCGGGGGCGCACGGCCACGCTCGCTGGGGGTTTTGTGGTGGCGATGGGGCTCACCCTGTGGCTGGTGATACCAGCCGGATTTGGCGTCGATGTTGGACCGGTGCTGACGATTAGCAATATTGGCTGGCAGTTTGGCATGGTGGCGATCGCGCTGGTGGCCTTGCAAAAGCCCGTTCGAGCTTAAACCTACAATTGGGAGATTTGCTCATGACTCTTGTTCACACGTTGAAGCGTTCCGCCCTGGGTCTGTTTGCCAGTCTGGGGTGTCTATCGTCGGGGCTCTTTCTAACAGGTCTGGCGATCGATACGGGAAATTTTGACAACACCCGAGGTGGCTATGAGCCCCCCTATACGGGCTGGGCGGGTACCCCCATCGATTGGACCACTGTTGATACTACTCCCACGGGTATGGCCCGCAGGGGGTATGTGACCAACCTGCTCGTCGACTGCACCAGCGGCCTGATATCGGTGCAGATCTACGGTACAACGATCCCGTTTCGGCCCTTTTCGCCGCGTGCCTTAGCAGTCCACAAACCCCGCCAGACCTTCCTGGAGCGATGTTTTACGCCTGAGTTTTGAGGTTGGCAGCAACTGCCCTCAAACCGACCGAGGGTGACGGCCCCAACAAACTCCATCCGTTTCAACCACTCACGAGAATCTTTATGACTCACGAACAGCACGTTATTTTTGGCACCGGCCCAGTCGGTTGCTGGGTTGCCCATGCCCTACACAGCATGAATCTTCCCGTTCGAGCCATCAATCGGACGGGGCATCGTCCAGCGCTGATGCCGGATGAGGTAGAGGTGGTTGCGGCGAATGCGGCCAGCCAAGAGGTAGCGATCGCTGCCGCCCAGGGTGCAACCGTCATCTATCAGGCACTAAATCCGCCCTATCATCGCTGGCAACAGGAGTTTCCGGCTCTGCAGACTGCTACCCTTGCCGCCGCCAAAGCGACCGGAGCCCGCTATGTCTCCATCGACAACCTCTACATGTACGACGCCACCCAGCCGATTACCGAAACTTCTGCGATCGCCCCCGTTTCAAAAAAAGGTAAACTGCGCGCTCAAATGGCCGATATCGTTATGGCCGCCCATGCCCAAGGCGACATTCAAGCTGCTGTGTTGCGTTCTAGCGACTACTTTGGGCCAGGGGTGACAGGTTCGGCACTGGGGGAAATGGTGTTTGGCAATCTAGTTTTAGGCAAAAAAGCCCAAATCTGTGGCTCTGCTACCATGCCCCACTCCTTTGCCTATATTGAAGATGTAGGACAGGCGGCAGCCCTGCTAGGCACACGCCCTGAGGCCCTGGGTAATAACGTATGGATAACGCCCCACGCCCCGGCGGTGACTCAGGGCGAGATGGTTGAAACGGCCTGCCAAATTTTAGGCATCCAGCCGCAAATGACGGTTATTTCACCCACCATGATGCGGCTGGCTGGGATCTTTATCCCCGAGGCACGGGCGTCTATAGAAATGATGTACGAATTTACTCAGCCCTTTGAGGTGCGCTCAAACCGCATGAGTAAAGTGTTTTCGCTTCAGCCTACAGCGATTCAAACAGGACTTGAGCGCACCATTAGCTGGTATCGCGAACAGGCAAAAACTCAACCCGCTAATTAATTTAATTAATGCTCAGTACTCAGTATGCTCAGGATAGCGGCTCTGACCTGCCTCAGAACCGCTATAGGTCTCAAGCTCTCGATTTCAATGTCCATGAACCACCACGATCCTGAAAAGCTGAAGCAAATTTTGGTCTGGATTGGGGTGACCAATCAGCTTACAACCACGCGGTTTAATCAACTCATGAGTGACAGCAATTTGCCGTTGCCTCAATTTACTATGCTCAATCACTTTAGCCGCGACCCTAGCCAGGGACACACCATCACGCAACTCGCCTCAGCCTTTCAAGCTAATCAACCCGCCATCACTAAAACTGTCCAGCATCTGCTTAAGAAAGGGTGTTTAGATGTTCAAGTGAGCCAAGAAGACCGACGAGTTAAATACCATTACATCACCGCAACGGGGCTGAAGATACATCAAGAGGCTATTCAGCACATCCTGCCCGACGCGCAGACAATATTTTCGGATTGGGAAACTGAAGAAATTGAGCTACTCCATCGGCTACTGTTTCGCTTAAAAAACTGGCTTGACGACCATCGTGACGTCTTCTAGAACTTATAGCGTCTGCCTGTAAGCTAGGGCTAAATGGAATCATGAGTTGGCAGGGCTCCTGCCCATCCCATTTAGCCCAGCTTAATATTTAATTGGTACTACGTTTAACCCAGCGATCGCCCAGCAGCATAACGTTGCCCATCACCCGCCGCTAGTAGCTTCTCGAACTTAACAGATAACCTTGATACGGTCGGTGTGCATGGGCGTTGTTAGCTGGCGGGTTAGTCATCCAGCCCAAAATGTTGCGATAGTCTCTCAATTGTAAAACTACTCGTCATACGACATGCTGTATGCTGGAGTGCAAAAAGCCCCTTCTCCCAATATGCTGCACTTCTAGGAACTGTTTTAATCCATTCAATGCGAACAAGATACTCACACAAATCTGGATCATCCATGTTGTCATCCATTTTAGGAGCTATGAGTGGAAGTTGTAGAATAGATGTTTCTTGCCCATCAAGCGATACTTTAAAGTCTTTGATAGGAACAACAGTATCTTTTACGATACCAACTCCAACGTAGCCTGTCTTCGGAATGTTCACGAATACACGTGAGCCTGGAAAAAGCAATTTCAGTGTTTGGCTATACCACTTCCCATTACCACCTGATACAAAACCGTATTTCTTGCAATCATCCCAACTTCGGTGCTCACCTTCACCAAGGCTTATGTAAAAGTCTCGTCCATTCCAAGCCTCACTTCCTTTTCTAGCAGTCGATTTACTTACCTTACGTTCAACCTCTTCAGGTTCAGCAAGCCAAGTTCGTGCTAAATAGTCACGATCGCCATCACGAAAGAAACGGAAAAATACAGCATTGATCGGCACTCCATAACTATCAGTCAAGTAATTAATAATTCTCTCTGTACTGGTATCAAGTTCTGATGCGACTACAATCAGTTCATGACGTTGATTAATTTGCTCTGGCAGACTACTACCAAAAGCGTCATCAAAACCTTCTTCTAACTTCTTGCCAGGATTTTTGTCTGCGTAAATAGCTGCAATCTCTTCATAAGAAAGTGATTGAACCCAGGAAGCATAATCAAGTAGTTGTGCTACTACTTCACGAGGGGTTCGGCTCCTCTTTAATTCAATAATGGACAAATTCCCTGACATGTCCATCGCCAACATATCAATGAATTTGCCGTAAGATGTTGCAACTTGCCGCCCAATCAACATCAATTGAGCAGACAAAATAGAAATATCTTGAACAAGTGCATCCTCCAACCTTGACTCCGAGTCGATTGCAGAAATCGCAACTTTTTCAGGTTTAGCTCCCAACCGCCAAATTCCTACTTCAATCGGCATTCACTTTACCCAACGAAACCTATTTAAACGAAACAGATCGCCTACAAATACTGCCCTCACCAATAATTAAAAGCCAGCTAACGATCTAATTAGACTGAATCAGTTCGGTCTAATCCCTAGAAGTTGGGGTGTTATGCGGAACTTGTTCGGCTATCCGCCCCAAAAGGATATTAGACGGAACGAGATTCCGCATAACACCCTAAAACAAGGGATTAGGCAGACCCCAATTCCGCATAATCCGCAATGAGGGGGATTAGACGGACCCCTATTCCGCATAGTACCTGCAATTTCCTGAATAGGACGACCAAAAAGTTTTTCCCTTCAAAAATCTTTTCACGGATTTCCGTCTAATCCCCTGAATCCAGGATTAGGCAGAGTCGTACAAGCGTTCTACCATGAAAAGCCACCCCCCAGAACCCCGAAAGCTCCTCGACCAGGTTCGGGACGCGATTCGCCTACGCCACTATTCCTATCGCACAGAGCAAGCCTACGTTCACTGGATTCGTCGCTACATCCTTTTTCACAACAAGCGCTACCCCAAGGAGATGGGCAACGCTGAGATCGAAGCCTTCCTTACCCACTCAGTCGTCACCCAAACAGTTGCCTCCTTCACCCAAAACTGAGCCTTCAGTGCCATCCCTTTGACCTGCCGCCCTGGGCTCAAGGCCAAGACCGAAACGCTTTGGTGAATTGCTTCATGGGTGCGGACTGAACGGTTGATGTCCCTAAATTTCCGAGATGAAATTAAAGCGCCAGATCTGCAATCAGCGGGTAGTGATCGGAACCGACGCTGCGGCCCCGACGGCTTTCTAGCACCGTAAAGTCTCGGCTGACCAAAATATGGTCAATGGGAATTTGCAATGGGGGAAGGTTGCTGGGCCAGGTGGGCTGTAAGCCGAATCCCTCCCGCGTGTTCTTCAGCTTCGCCCCTCGGGTCAGGCTCTGGTAGAACGGCGACCACATGGTGGTGTTGAGATCTCCGGCGACGATCGTCGATCGCCCCAACCCCCGAGCATAAAAAGCCATCTCATCGAGGTGTTGGTTTCTGGCTTCAAAATAAGCCGGGTTGATCGGCGGAGCGGGATGGGTGGCGACCAATTCCACCAGCTTGCCCTGCCAATCAATTTGGGCGGTGATGCTGGGTAATTCGCCCAGGCTGGCAGACCAGTTGGGCACCGCCACATCGTCCAGGGGCAGCTTGCTGTAGAGGGCAATGCCGGAGTTATTTTCGCGGGGCTCGATCACGGCGTAGGGCAAAATCCGCTCCAGATCCGTCAGCTCCCGCGCCCATTGATCGGTTAATTCTAGGACCACCAACAGATCTGGCTGTTCGGTCTCCACCAGGTTGTAGAAGGAATCGTAGCTGTCATTCTCTCCTAGAACATTGCTGACCATGATCCGCAGCGGCGGGCCGGATTCAGCCAGGGCCGGGAGGGGGAGATACCAGGGAGCGATCGCCACCCCATTCAACCCCAACACAAAAAATGCCACCCAGATCCAAGGCTTTTCCCGCGTTAGGGCCAGCAGGACAAAGGGCACCCAACTCAGCAAAAAATATTGAAAGCGAAAGTGGCTAAGCAATTCAAAAAACAGATGAACTCGACCCAGATAACTGAGGGCCGACATCAGCAACGTCAGCAGGACAAGGGGAATGGCAATGCCATTGACGATGCTGGGAACTTGGAGCAGTCGCTGGGCCGGGGAAGCTGTCATTGGGGAATGATCGGAAGACGCCGGAACAAGAGAGAATAGGGGCGGTGACGGGGGCTGGAATAGATGAAAAAAGCCGAGGGAATTGCTCCTGCCAGGCCCTCAAAAATCCCCAGGAAATCCCCAAAAAATCCCTAGGAAACCCCTAGGAAAATCTCAGCAAATCTCCGCCACTGTCCGCAGGTTATGGCACAGCCGTTGGACTTGTGCCAGGTCTTTGAGCCCCGGAGATTGTTCGACGCCGCTGGAGAGGTCGATACCCCCCGGCTGAACCTGGCTCAGGGCCTCGATGACATTGTCGGGGGTGAGGCCGCCCGCGAGCAGCCAGGGAACAGGGGGCGCAAAGGTCTGGAGCAGCTTCCAGTCGAGACTGTGGCCCGTGCCGCCCAGCAGGGTGGGGTGGTAGGCATCCAGCAGCAGCCGATCGACGGTGGCGCTGAACTGTTGGGCCAGCTCCAGGTCGGCGGCCTCGCGGATGCGGCAGGCTTTGATCAGCTCTAGTTCGGGGAAGCGATCGCGCACTGCTTCAGCCAAGGCCAGGGATTCATCGCCATGGAGCTGGATGCCCGTGAGCTGGCCCTGGCGTACGGTCTGGGCCAGGGTTTCGAGGGAGGGCTGGGCGAAGACACCGATGCGGTGGCGGTTGGGCGTGGGGGTGAGGGCCTGGGCGATCGCGCCAATCTGCTCCGGCTCAATCCAGCGAGGCGAGGCCTGGACGCAGATGAAGCCGAGGGTGGTGATACCGAGCTGGGAAATGGCGATCGCCTGGTCAGCGGTGGTGATGCCACAGATCTTGACGCGCAGGGCAGAGCGGGACATGAGGAGAATGGAGTGGATTTTTGAGATCGGGAATTTCGGATCGGGAATTTTAGATCGGGGTTGCAGATCGGAATATTCTGAAGACAGCAAAATGAAGACAGCAAAAACCGGCAGCTTGATCCTAGCGCTCAGAATCCAGCCACCGGTTCCCATTCACAGCACAATAGCTGGATCCCTAGCGATTCTCCACCTTGGCATCAATCCCATTGGAGCTGAGGGTGTTGACGATTTCGCCAGCACTGCCCGCATCATCATAAATACCCACCTGGATCACCGCCCCAGCATCAGCATGGTTTTCCACATAGGCTCCCGAATCGGGGAAGAGCTGCTGAACCTCCGCCAGCAGCGCATCGCTGGTATAGGGCACTTCCACCACATAGGCATTGCCCCTGGGAATGGGCTCAAAGGGAATCGGCGCATCCAGATCGCGCACCGCAGCCTTGGGAGCGGGAGCAGGCTGGTCGGGAGCCGCCTGAACCGGAGCGGCAGGCTTGGGTGAAGGAGCGGCAGGGGCAGGGGCAGCCGCCCTGGGAGCAGACCGCCCCGAGGGCGTCGGCAAGGGCTGCTCGGGCTGGAAGCGCAGGGCCGGGGCAGCGGTGATACCGGGGCTCGGTATCGGCCTGGGTGATGGTGCGGAGCCCATCAAGCCCTGGGTGACAGCTTGCCCCGCCACCGCACTGGACAGCCCGGCCAGCAGCCCCGGCTGGATCACCTGAGCGCCGTTGGGCAGGCTGGTGGGCAGACTGGCTGCCGCGCCTCCAGGAGCTGTGATGCCAGGTAGGCCAGTACCAGCTATTCCAGTACCAGGCAAGCCCGTGGTTAAGCCATTGGGCAAGGCCTGGCTCGGCGCAATCGCCAGGGTTGGGCCAGCGGTCGAGCCGCCAGCGAGCCAGGAGAGCCCAGGCCGCCAAGGCTGAAGGGGCTGTAAATGGGGTTGCCCTGGGGGTCAATGGTGCCCAGGTTGCTGAGGGAAAGCTGGATAAACTCACGCTGGGTCAGGTCTGGCGCGCCAGGAGGCAGCTCGGCGGGGATTACTTTAGGGCCAGCGGAGGGGCCAGCGGAGCCAGCAGCCTGGGCATTATCTGCTCCCTGGGCGGTGCTGTTCTCCGGGAAGAAGCGGCCAATGCTGAGGTGACTGACGCTGCTGGGATTCGAGAGCAAATATCCCGCGACACTGCCACCGACCAATACCAACAATGCAGCCCCCACCCCGACGGGCGTCATCAGCTTGGCGAGGAAAGGGTTGCCTAGGGGCTGGAACTCAATGCCCTCCAGATCCGTTTCAGGCATGGTGCCCAGGCTTTCGAGCAGGGCGGCGGAGGAGGCGAAGTAGTCATCCTGGGCGAGGCCATCGTGGGCGAGGCCATCGTGGGCAGTGGCATCTTCGGCGCTGGCCTCCTGGGCAAGGCAGCGCTGGGGGCTGGATTTGGCGCGGCGGTTGAAGCCAGATCCGGAGCGGGCGAGGCAGAAGCCAGGGCGGGGGAGGCCGCGCCATTGGGTTCAGGGGCCATGGATTCAGGGGCCATGGATTCAGGGGCCATGGATTCAGGGGCCATGGATTCAGGGGCAATCACGGCCAGGCCAGAGCCGGTTGCGCTGGCTGGTGCTGGGGTGGCGGCACCCTGGGGCTGAGATGGAGCGGAATGCTCAGGGGCTGGACTGGGGACTGGATTGGGCGGGGCCTGCTCTGAACGGCGCGCTCGGGCCGCTGCCTCCGCCGCTTGATCTAGCTGAGCCTGGCGCTGTTTCTGGTCGCGGTAACGCATCAGCTCATCTTCGAGCTGAATGTCCAAGCTTTGCAGGACAGACTGTAGGCCCCCCTTGAGGGTCAGATCCGGGGCTTTGAGTAAAGTAGTAGCAGCGGAGGATTGGCTCATCGGACCACAATGGGTAAGGGAACAGGGGGTAAGGGAACAGGGGGTGAAGGAACAGGAGGGTAAGGGAAGCAGGGGTAAGGGAACAGGGGCAGGGAGAATAAGAGCGTTA
>JAAUQQ010000139.1 GCA_012032745.1 Synechococcales cyanobacterium RM1_1_8 | reverse complement strand
GCTGGGGGGGCGATCGGGGGCGCGAAAGGCTGGGCGGGGGATGGAACCGTGGGAGTGAACCATGGATGGACCAGGGCGATGGTTGGAGATTAGCGGGCGGATTGGAGGTCGTTTTTGGATAGGCCGAGGCGGAGGGCGAGGGCGAGGCCGAGCAAGGGGGTGATCAGGTACATGAGCAGGCGCAGGAGTAGGGAGGCGGCGATCGCTTCAGTGCCGCTGACGGCATAGAGGGCGAGGCCAAAGCGCACGGCTGCTTCGAACGGGCCAACGAAGCCGGGGGAGGAGGGCAGGGCGATGGCAAAAGCCGCCAGGCTCTGGGTGATCAGGGCACCGCTCCAGCCGGGGTCGGGGATGTCCAGGGCCAGCAAGACCGCCCAGTAGGTGATGCCGTTGATGGCCCAGGCGAGCAACGAGACGGCTAGGGTGAGGGCGAAGCGGAGGGGCTGGCGGAAGATTTTGAGGCCGGAGAGCAGGCCGAAGAGGCTGGCTTCGAGGCGATCGCGCCAGCGAGACAGGCCCAGCCCAGCCAGGATTGTGCCGCTGGCCTGGGCCCAGGGCCGGGGATAGCGAGCTAGGAGCCAAAACAGGGCGCAGCTCAGGCCAATCACGGACCCCATTAGGCCCAGGGGCAGGCTGTCCGAGAGTTGGGGCTGGCGGCTCAACAGGCCCACCAGGATCAAAAACACGACCAGCACATCCATTAGTTTTTCTCCCAGCACGCTCCCCAGGGCGGGCTGGATGGGAACCTGGGCAAAGCGGTTGAGCAGCACCGCCCGGACAACTTCGCCAGCGGAGGCGGGCAGGATGCTGTTGGCGGCATAGCCGATCAGAAAAGCATTGAAGCGATCGCCCAACCGCCCCGGCCAACATTCCGCCGCCAGCAGCAGCCCCCAGCGCCAGGCCCGCAACACAAAGACCCCCAGGTAGGCCCCCAGCCCCACCGCCAGCCAGCCATAGTTGACCTTGGCCAACACGCTTCCCAGGGCGGCCAGGGACAGATCCTGGAGCGACCAGGCCAGCAGGGCCAGGGTGATGCCGCCGCAGAGCAGCCAGGAGAGGCTGTGCGGCCAGCGGAGAGGCTGGGTTGGCGGGTTGGCGGCGGCTGGGCTGGAGGATTGAGAATGGCCTGTTTGGGAATGGCCTGCTGGGGAATGACCTGCTGGGGAATTAACGGGCCCTGGCTGGGACTGGGTGCGATTGGCCCGGTTTAGGTTTGCCATGCCGCAGCCTCCTGGGGGGCGTAGCGCTGGCGGGGCTGGTGGCGCGGCAAGCGGGTCTGGCCGACGATCTGGGCATGTTTGCCCATGGGCAACACCTCGAATTGACGTTGCAGCAGATCAATGGCCTTGCCCAGGGTTTTGAGTTTGCGATCGCTGGGAAGGCCCATGCCGGGAAAGAAAGCCAGTTCGGGCAGATCATCTTGACCCAGAAAGTCCAGGGGATGGAGCAGGAGGGAGGGCTGGGTGTGGGTGAGGCGGCAGAGCAATAGGGCAATGCGGAAATAGAGAAGGGCGATCCCAGGGGAAAAAACGCTGAGGTACAGCACATAGCTGAAGTGAATCGGAATCTTAAAAATCGGCATTGTGGTTACTGGAATTTCCACCAGCTCCTGGCTTTGCTCGCCCAGTCCCCCCGCATGGAAATCTGTGTGTAGCCCCGACATGCGCCAGCGATAGGGCTTGAGGGGCTGGAATCCATCCTTGAAGCTACCAAACAGCGCCTTGCGCTTCTCCCGCTCTGCTCGGCTCAGCTTGGCTGTGGCAAAGTAGTAGGCCCTGGCCAATGGCCCCAGGTAGGTGGGAAAGGTGGAGGCATCGTACTGGTAGCCCCGGCGGGCCAGCACCCTGAGGACATTGGGCGAAAAGCTGAAGCCCGGTCCGCGAAAGCCGCTGGGCTGCTGTCCGGTGACTCGGTGAATGTGGGACTCGGCCTGGGCAATTTCTTGTTCGATCTCAGCTTCGGTGTAGAGATGCAGCCAGGATTCATGGTGGAAGGAATGGTTGCCCACTTCATGGCCAGCGGCCCCGATCGCCGCCAGGGCCTGGTGATTTTTTCCAGGGCGGCATCCTGACCGACGATGAAGAAGGTGATTTGCAATTGGCGCTGGGCCAAAAAAGCCAGGGCGCGGGGAACGATGGTATCGAGGTAGGAGGGAAAACTCTCCCAGCCAGGGTCGCCGTGGATTTTCATGTAGGACCATTGGTTGTCCAGATCGAGGGAGAGACTGGCCAGGGGCTTGGGCGGGCGGCAGTCTGGTTCTGAGTGGTCTGCTGTTGGATGGTCTTGTTCTGGGCGGTCTGAACTGTGGGAGGCATCATGGGTTCTGGGGGAGTGAAGGGAATGGGTAAGGATTAAAAACGAAGCCGAGGACAACCTGGCTGAGCATCGCGGATGATGGGCGGATGATTAAAATTTGTGCAGGTTAAAAGTTGTGCGACCATCTATTTAGGCCCGGTCTCCGTGCTGCGCCAGCCGAGTTTGAGGTTCATCCAAAAGTTCCAGAGGGTGACGCAGGCGATCGCCAACAAATTCGCCCCATAGCGATTCAGTCCAGCCCCGTTGAACAGCAAATTCAAAATCACCAGGTTCAGCCCCAAGCCCAACAGGCAGATCAGATTGAACTTCAGAAATCGCTTCAGCCGCTGCTGCTGGCTGCCCTGTCCCCGAGCCAAATCCCGAAAAGTCCAGCGATCGTTCCAAACAAAGTTGTTGACAATTGCTAGCTCTGCGGCGACCACTTTGCTGCGGGTCAGTCCCCAGGCCAGGGTGGCGGGATCGCTCAGCAGATAGAGCACCAACATGTCCACAAACACACCGCTCAAGCCCACCAGGGCAAAGCGCAGAAAGCGTCCGGCGTTGGCTCGAAGCTGATGGCGCAGGCCGCGATCGCGGCGACTCCAGCGCAGGCGCAGCAGGTGGGTCAGGTAGTCGAGGTAGCTGGCCAGCGTGACTTTGCTGTTGCCTTGGCGGCGCTCTTGGAAGACATAGCCCACTTCAGCCAAGCTGCGAATGCTTCCTCTGCCCAAGACTTCCAGCAGGACTTTGTAGCCCAGGGGGTGGAGGGGGCGATCGGCGATCGCCCGCCGCCGCACCACAAAATAGCCGCTCATGGGATCGGATACGGCCCCAACGGTTTCTGGCAGGAGCAGTAGCCCCAGCAACTGTGCCCCCCGCGAGAGCACCCGCCGCGCCAGGCTCCAATCGCTGACGCCGCCGCCGCTGACATGGCGGCTGGCGACGGCCAAATCGACGGCCCCATTGCCTGCTCCGCCATTTGCCCTGTCACTTGCTAGATCCGCTGACCCGGTCTGGCTGTCGCCATCGTTCCGGCCTGCCAGGGCCGCCAGCAACTGGGGCAGGATCTGGGGCGGATGCTGAAGGTCGCTATCCATCACCCCCAGCAATTCGCCCTGGGCCACCTGCCAGCCCCGGATCACCGCTGTGGCCAGACCGCGCTCCCGCTGCCGCCGCATGACGCGCAGTTGGGGATAGGTTCCCATTAGCACCTGGGCTGTTGCCCAGGTGCGATCTGGGCTGTTGTCATCGACGACGATGAGCTCGTAGCGATCGCAGTATCGTCCCCCAGCGCAATGGTCCAACTGGGTAACCAACTGCTCCACCAGCGGCTGCAAATTCTGCTGCTCGTTGTAGGTCGGAATGACCAGGGAGAGCAGCAGTGAGGACGTTTGGAGGTGGCTGGGGATGGACAGTGGCCCGTGGGGGGGGCTCTAACAGCGGGGGGATGTGCAGGAGGAGCATGGCTGGGTGCTTCTGAGGAGTACTTCTGAGCGTACTTCTGAGCCGGGTGCTTTCTGGGCTGGGGGCTGGTGAGGTGGGGTGAAGGTGGGTTTGGAAAAGGTGGATCTGGAATGAAGGCTAATCTTGGGCTAGGGCGATCAGGTGGCAGGTTTTTGGTACAGCACCCAGAACAGATCCTCCGCTGGGTAGGGAATTTCGAGCTGATCGGGAATCAGGTGCAGCAGCTTACTCAGCAGCTTGGCCAGGGGGCGGCTCCAGCCCTGCCCTTCGAGTTTGAAGCGCAGCAGGGACTTGGCATGGGCTCCGTTTAGGCTCTTGCGGGGCCGCCCCCGCGCCACTTCCACAAAGCCAAATTCTCGGGCCAGGATGGCCAAATCCTTGGGAGAGAACCAGTGCAGGACGCTGGGCGGGCTGTATTCATGCCAGCCGCTGCCCAACAGCCTGGCGGTCCAGCTCTCGCGGTTCCAGGTCTCGATCAGCCAAAAGCCGCCGGGCTTGGTGGAGCGGGCGGCCACTTCAAAGGCCAGTTTGAGTTGATAAAAGTGGGCTACAACCTGAATCATCGTGACCAAGTCGTATTGGCGTTCGATTTCTAGCTGTTCTAGGGGGCCGGTGCGGATGGAGAGATGGAGCTGCGATCGCCCATATTCCGCCATGGCCTCGTTCGGTTCCGTCCCCTCCCCGGTCCAGCCGCCATCTACAAACCCCTGGAGGATGAACCCTGCCGCCGTGCCCACATCCAACAGATGGCCTGGGGCCATGTAGTGGCGCAGCAGCTTGGCATAGCGGCGACCGTGGCGGCGCAGCAGCTTGCCCTCGGCGAGGTAGTCGGGGTAGCCTGGGCCACCGCCTTCAAAGTAGTTGTTGTCATAGACCCGTTGCACATGGCCGGAGTCGGTGCTCAGGTCCAGAAAGCCGTGCTGGCAGCTATTGCAGCGTTGAATGCTGTAGCCATATTTCTCGAACTGGGGCTGACTGGCGCTCTGACAGATGGGACAGCGGGGGGCAAGAACGGCGGTGTCGATTCCAGACTCATATTGCAGCAGGGAGGTCATGGCGGCTCCTGGGGTAGATGGCGGGGGGGGATTCGGCTGGGTTTATTGGGACGGGGTTATGGGCTGGCTTTACAAGGCGGGTCTGCGGGGCCGGTGGATTCGGGCTCAGCGGTTGATGGGTTGGGGAACGGCGGGGCGGGGGGCGTTGAGCAGGCTGGACAAGGCTCGCTCGGCCAGGGCGATGGTGTCGTTGACGTTGAGGGTGGCGTTGACGATGTGGGCGGAGTTGACGATGTGGAGGCCAGGGGAGCGGGCCTGCATGGGGGGCAACCCCTGGGAGTAGTTGAGGGTGGAAAGGGCCATGACGTATTTGACCCGTGAGATTTGCAAGTCCAGTACGTCCGAGGGATGGAAGTGGGGATACATCCGCTGGAGTCCGGCAATGAACTGTTGGGCGATCGCTCCATCGCTCAGCTCCAGAGCCCCATCCCCGGAGGGAACATATTTGGGCAAGTAGATCAAAGCTGCTCCCCCAAACTCCTGGGGGTCAACGAGGGCGGTCATTTCAATGACGCCCGTGAAGGGCAGCCCTGGATCGGTGATGTTGGTGACGTAGTAGCGGGAGAGCGGCTGTTTCAGCAGCAGCGAAGCACAGACAATGCCCTGGTAATGGATGTGTCGCAGCGATCGCGTTCATCCGGGGCCAACTCGGTGCAGATATCAGCGGCGACGGGCGCTGCTGTTGTGACCACAACTTGATCAAAGCTAGCTCGGTAGCCG
Organism: Synechococcales cyanobacterium RM1_1_8; assembly: GCA_012032745.1. Lineage (GTDB taxonomy): Bacteria > Cyanobacteriota > Cyanobacteriia > PCC-9006 > JAAUQQ01 > JAAUQQ01. The sequence continues at coordinate 6,380 of JAAUQQ010000139.1, read as the reverse complement.
TTGGTAAATTCAATACATTGGCGCTGGCTGGCGCTGGCACGGGGCTGAGCATAAATTTGCCTGGCCCGGTGACCCACCAAGACTTCAACGCCCTCGCGGCGCAGAACATCGCTAAAGCGGTCAAAAATTCGGCCATAGCCCCCTGGCAAATAGCCGAACATCTCTTCCTTGAGGCCGTTGCGGCGGGCGGCATAGAGGCGCTGGATGGTGGCCCAAATAAATGCAGCGGAGGCCTTGGGGTAGTTGTCGCCCAGCTTGGAGCGCAGCAGGGGTCGCCAAAAGCGGGTGAAGGTGCGATCGCCGGACCAGCGCCGCAGCCAGTCTTCAACGGAGATCTGCTCCAGCTTTCGCCAGTTGTGGATCCTGGAGCCGTACCAAATGGTGAAAGCCAGGCGAAACTTATCGAACAGGCCCAGGGCGGGAAACTGGAGAAACTCGATGGCGTTGGAGACGGAGTAGAGCTGCCCATCGGCATAGACGCCGGTTTTGGTTTTGCGCCAGACCATGTCCTTTTCCAGGTCTAGCTCTTGGAGGAGCGATCGCAGTTTCAAGTCCGACAGCAGCGTCACATGGTAGTGACGGTCCCAGACGATCTCGCGACCCAGGTTTTGGCCAGGATGCTGGAGCTTCCAGGCGCTGGCCAAGCCGCCAAGGCGGTCTGCGCCTTCAAACAAGGTGACGCACTGGCCTGCTTGGGCGAGGCGATGGGCGAGGGTCATGCCCAGGATGCCGCCGCCGACGATGGCCCAGGATTGCTGGGTTGAAGCGGAATCAACCATAGAAATTAGCCACCACAAAAGAACGCTGGAGGGATGAAAGAACCGGCTGGATAGTAGATGGTTGTGCAACTCCTGATGCAGGTTTGGGAGTGAGATTCGGGAGTGAGATTCGGGAGTGAGGTTTGGGATGGGGCCCTAGGATGGCGGATCCAATTCCGTCACCACATCCCCTTCGATCCGATAAGTCAATCCACAGGCTGGGCAGGTGACCGTCTCACTGAGGGGACGGTCTGCCACGAATTTGGCCAGGGGCTGGCCGCAGCGACAGACGCAGCCGACCGAGCGGGCTGGGTGGCCCAGGGCCAGGTGAAAGTCTGGAATGGACTTGGTGACCAGGCTGGCCATGCCCACCATGGCGAAGCGCCCGATCGAGAGGTCGTTGCCGATGGTGCAGTGGGCACCGATGGTTGCGCCTTGCTTGACCAAGGTGGGTAGGGTGTGGTCGTCCGGTTCGGAGGGGTAGGGCTGGGTTAGGTCGGTTGTGGCGGCGCGGGGGAAGCGATCGTTGGTGAACACCGTGCCAGCGCTGACCATGACGCCATCCTCAATCGTCACGGCGTTGCAGATGTAGACCGAGGCATTGATCTTGACCCGGTGGCCGATCTGCACACCGTAGGCGATGTAGGTCTTGCCGCCGATGATGCATTGTTCGCCCAGGTGGGAATCTTGGCGAATGTGGGCGTTGTCCCAGACGGAGCTGCCCGCGCCGATGGCAACGTTGGCTTCGACGATCGCCGTCGGGTGAATCCGGACCGATGCATGGATCATGGGAGGGGCGATGGCTGGGCTTCGATCGCTCATTTGCCCGCGCCCGCCAGGGATTTTGGGGTGCCATTGCCGCTGCTGGGGGAGGCACCATGGCTGGGGCTCGGGGCGGTGGTTTTATTGTTGAGCTGTGCCTTGGGTGACGCTTCAGCCTGGCGCAGGGCCAGGTTCTCGCTCAGATGGCTGATGCTGGTCCAGTGGTTTTGGCGCAGGGATTCGTAGGCGGCGTTGATGGCTTCGACGGAGGCGATCGCATCTTCAGCGGTGATCAAGAGCTGGGCCTCGCCGCGAATCGCCTGGGCAAAGTTATCGAGCTGGCTCAAAAACGACTGCACCTTGCTGTAGCCATTGCCAAACACCACCCAGTCTTGACTGCTGGCCTGGCGGTATTTCGATTCCTTCCAGCCCACCGAAATGGTGCCGTTGGAGCCGTAGATGCGAATGAAGTAATCCAGCTCCTTGTTGATGCTCCAGGAGAGGTCGATGTTGCCGACGACGCCCTGGGTGCTCTTGGTGAAAATACGCACGGTGTCTTCCACGGCCAGGCCTTGGATACGCTTGCCTTCTACCACTTGAATTTCCGCTAGGGGACCGAGGAAGTAGCGCATAACATCGACGGAGTGCGTGCCGTTGTCGATCAGCACGCCGCCGCCACTCAGGACTGGGTTGGCGTTCCAGCGGCTGCCCATGTCCACGCGGGCGGTAAAGGCGTTTTCAAACAGCACCAAGTCGCCGAGGATGCCGGACTGGACGATGCTCTTGGCCTTGATCACGTCCGTGACATAGCGGAACTTGGAGGCCATGGTTAGCAGCACGCCATTTTTGCGGGCGGCTTCATACATGGTCTCGGCGCTCTCCAGGTCGATGCTGAAGGGCTTTTCGCAGAGCACATGGACGCCGCGATGAATGAAGTAGAGGGCAATTTCGGGGTGGGTGGTGGGCGGCGTGCAGATGATCACCGCATCCAGATCGGTCAGCTCCTCCGCCATCTTTTGGTAGCTGGTGTAGCTCTTGCACCGACTGCTTTCAGCCATGGCCTTGGCGGCCTCCGGGCGGATGTCGGCCACGCCGATGAGCTGGGCTTGGCTGCTGAGTTCAAAGACCTGGGCATGGGTTTGGGCGATCGCCCCCGCGCCAATAATCCCGAATTTCAATGGGGTTTGGGTTGTCATGGTGTCATTCCTGAGTTGAGCTTGAGTTGAATTGGGCCTGGTGTGGCGATTGGAAAATCCCCCTAGGACAGGGCTTTGACGGCATCCTTGATGGAGCCAGCGATGTAGTCGATATGCGCCTGGCTGTAGTTCTCGTTCCAGGGCAGCACCAACACATGCTCCAGCCCCGCAAAGGTGCCAGGGAATTTCGCCGGGCTGTAGTCCACCGCCTCAGGCCGCGCCAGCGTGAAGGGAAAGCGCGAATTGCCAAAGGTGCGCTGGTCTCGGAAGACTTCACAGCGGAAAGCGGGTTTCTGGATGTAGCGTGGCGCGGAGAAGATGCCCCGCTCTCCCTTCAGCCAGTTGGCGAGGCCCACAGCTCCGCCTTGGATGCGATCGCCATCGACACAGAGGCAATATTTCCAATAGGAGTGGGTGTTCTTCTCGCTGTGCCAGGGGGGAATGATGCCGGGAATGCGGATGATTTCTTCGGTGAGCTGGGCGGCCAGGGCTCGACGCTTCTCGACCACGCCCTGGAGCTTGGGCAGTTGTGCACAGGCCACGGCCCCCTGCAGCTCCGTCATGCGATAGTTGAGCGACAGGAAGTAGTGGTCCGGCTGGGGGTCGCCATAGCCCCAGGCTTTGTTGATGAAGAGCCACATGTGGCGGGCCAGGGCATCGTCGTTGGTGACGACGATGCCGCCCTCGCCGGTGGTGATGTGCTTGCCCTGCTGGAGGCTGAAGCAGCCGATGGTGCCGATGGTGCCGACGTATTGGCCGTTGTGCTGGGCCATGAAAGCCTGGGCTGTATCTTCAATTACGGAAATGTTGTGCCGTTCCGCCAGCGCCATGATTTTGGTCATGTTGCAGGGGTTGCCGAACAGGTGGGTGACGATGATGGCCTTGGTGCGATCGCTAATGCAGCGCTCGATCGTCTCGGCGGTGACGTTCCAGCTCTTGGCATTGACATCGGCAAAGACTGGAATGGCCCCCTGGTAGAGGATCGGCGCTAAGGCACCCATGTCCGTCACGGAGGTGGTGATGATTTCATCGCCGGGCTCGGGGTTGATGGCGGCGATCGCGCAATGGACCGCCGCTGAGCCCGAAGCACAGGCAAAGGCATGTTTCGCCCCAACGAGCTTGGCAAAATCCTGTTCCAAGGCCTTGACAAAGTTGCCCTTGGTGCTGGTGAGGGTGCCGCTGGCGATCGCCTCCGTCACCAGCTTTATTTCATCTGCCCCCAGGGTACGGCCCGAGGCATCTTGGTCGGAGGGAAGCTGAAGAAATGTCTGTTTCGGTTCAAGCGTGCTGACCATGTTTGAAGACTCCTGAGTGAAAATGAAGGTGATTTTGGAAAGCGATTTTGCTGTTCTGCCCTTAGCCCGACTTCGTCCGCCGATTGGCCCGGTGAATCGCCGTGCCAAGGTAGAAGATTTCCTCGAAGTAATACTTGTTTTGCACGGATAACACCGCCAAGCTGAACAACTGAACGCCCAAGGTCAGCAGCACCCCACCCAGGATGAAAGTATGGGGCGCTTTCTGATAGGCAGTTGCCACTGCAATCGTCGGATCGAGACTCGGAGTTGCGGCTGCAACCATGGCTTGGTAGGCCGTCCAACTGTGGATGCCTGCCCAGCTCGCGGCGTAGATGCCGAGGCCGAGGCAAATCAGGCTCGGCACAAAGAAAAACATGACTGGGCGGAACAGAAAGCCGTAGAAGAAAATAGACCAGGTATGGCGCAGGATCTTCATGCTCGACTTCCGCTTGGCTGGCTTGTCCGGCTTGGGGGTCGGGGACTGGGCCGTAGGGGAGCGGGGCGGGCGCAGGGGGGGGATCGCGCCAGTTGAGGTGGGCTGGCACCTCATCCACTCGTTCATTGAGCAGCTTGGCCTTGTGCAAAATCTCGGGATTGATGTCCATGCCCATGGAGCGGGGATGGAGGCTGTCGATGAATTGGCGATCGTAGGCTCGGACCATGCCCGTCAGGGTTGAGATCTCACCCTTGTCCGCCAGGGAGAGGAAGCGATTGGCCCAAACGCTCAGCAATCGACGAAAGGTCGGTACGTTCGAGACTTGACCACCGGCCATGTAGGGGGAGGCCACGACCACCTGGGCCCCGGTTTGGCGCATGCGACGCACCAGGGTCTCGATATGCTCCGGCGAGTAGCTCAAATCGAGATCTAAGGTGACGATGTAGTCCCCCTGGGAATGTTCAAATCCGGTGCGGAGTGCCTGGCCCAATCCGCTGTTGTGTAAATGGTGGACAACCCTGATTTGGGGGACTTGCTGGGCAAGGGCATCAGCGATCTGGGCTGTATTGTCTCGGCTGCCGTCGTTGACAACGACGATTTCCCAGCGGAACTCATTTTCTAGCTGCGCCATGTGCTGACACAGCAGAGATAGGTTGGCTTCCAGGATGGAGGCCTCGTTATAGGCTGGGGCCACCAGGGAGACCAAGGGCTTGGCCCGAGGTTCTCCGCTGGGTCGCCCTAGGGTGGGCGAAACGGGCTGGGACCAACCCGCTTTCATGACAGGTACTGAAGCCATTGGCTTAACCTCATAGATGCACGGCCTTGTAGATGCATGGCTGTGAACTGCACGGCTGTGGACTGCACGGCTGTGGACTGCATGGCTGTGAACTGCACGGCGTGGGAGCCGTTGAATTTGCAGCGATGGAAATCACGGTTTGGGAACCACGGTTTGGGAACCACGGTTTGGGAACCACGGTTTGGGAACCACGGTTTGGGAACCACGGTTTGGGAATCCCAGTTTGGGAACCGTGGTTTAACCCTTGGGGAGCTGGCTCAAGTCCTGCATGACCCAAGCGCATCATGGTCCTAGGGCTTCTGGACCTAGAGCCTATGGATCCCAGGGACTGCTAGCTCCTAGAGACTGCGTGATTTTCCATAGCCATACCTTCGAGGGTGCTGCGGAGGCTTCGGAGATGGGCCAAGTTCTTTATGCAATCTTTATTGCGCCGCTGGAGCAGGTGAACGCCCAATAAAGTCATGGCCAGTTCAGGGTTCTAGTCTGCATAGATTTACGGAGGTTGTGCGGGCGATCGCCCCGCTGAACCAGGTGTTGCTGCTCAAATGGTGGTCTAATCTGCGCCTTTCCCCCAGCTCGTCTGCATGGGGCCGGCTCCCGCTTGGTAAATTCCAGGGGCTCAACTAGAATCGAAGGGTAATGTTTTCCCAAAATAAAATATGGGAACGCTAGGGCCTAGGGATATTCTAATTCCTAGCGATACAGGGACAGATTGCTGTTTAGAGGCTATTCGGGAATCATTTTGGCTGTCGCCAATGGCGTCCATCGTTCGTATTTTTGCTCGAAAATCAAGCAAAGTCGGGCTTGCTCGGTCTCGCGCCCCGAGATGGAGCGAATGCTCAAATCTCCCCTGAGACAGGCATATACGGATGGTCTCGGTGCAGTCTCTGTCTCGGCTCGTAATATCGGCCCGTGGATTCGCCGATGCATATTTTTAATGTTGGCAACGTAAAAGATTATGGATAACTTGCTAAACCGACCGACGCTAAACCGACCGACGCCAAACCGACCGACGCCAAACCGATTGACGAAATCGATGGACTGATTTGATAGAGCCCCCTGGAAGCCCCGCTTGGGGCTGGCTTAACGGGGTGTGGAACGGGGTACGAAATGGGGCGCTGAGGGGCTTGTTCCCCG
>JAAUQQ010000138.1 GCA_012032745.1 Synechococcales cyanobacterium RM1_1_8 | reverse complement strand
AGCTCCCGCCAGCCCCCCTGCTTCTTCGGAATCCAAAACTGCTTCACCGGCAGCGGAACGTAATAGCCCCCCCGAATGGCCTTGCGCAGCCCCGCCAACCGCTCCGCCGCATGGACACCAAACATCGGAATCGTCTCATCATCCACCCCCGCACAGCCCCGATTCTTTGCCACCTTCTCCCAAGCCGCCCAGAAATTCTCCGGCGACAGAAACTGCTCCATCAACTGCCTACGCGACCTGCCCATCAGACTTCGGCTCCAATTCTAAAGTTCTTGCAGTTCCTGTCGGTTGGGTTGAACTCGCGAAACCCAACAAAACTCAAGCTCGCGGCTAGTGCCTGTTGGGTTTCCACTGCGTTTCAACCCAACCTACGGTTCTGCTCTACGATTCACATTGCCCTGCGATCTACTGTTCTGCGATCTATGATTCTCTAACCTGGAAATGCTCCCTTCCACCCGCTCGCTAAGCTCCACAAGTCCTTCACGCTTCCTTCCATGGCCACCAACTCCCAACTCCAGCCCCGCGAATCCCCCAGCATCATCTCCGGCCCCACCACTCCCTGGGAATTCCTCGGCTTCTCCGCCATCAACGCCCTCGTTGGCCTCCTCTCCAACGCCAACCCCATCGGCTTCATCGCCGTCCCCCTCATCGCCATGACCTGGTGGTACCTCGATCGCCAACGCCGCCGCCGCCGCCTCCAAGTCACCGGCATGTCCCTACAAAAGGAACAACCCCGCTCCGCCAGCGGCCTCATCCTACTGATCAGTCCCTACCAGCCCCGCTGCAACATCGACCCCGAGCGCCTCGCCGACGGCATCCACGCCATCCTCTGCGACCAAAAACTTAGCCAGGACGAATTTGACGCCATCAACCTCAGCGGCTCCAACCTACTCCCCCAAATCAAAGCCGTAGAATTCCACATATCCGCCGGAACCCTACGCGACGTCTGGCTCCTACCCACCAACAAATCCCAGGAAGCCGCCGATCTACTCCGGGTTTACCTACAATGGCTACATGGTTCCAGCCTCCGCTTCCACTGCGAAGCCCCCGTCGCCCAATACGACTACGAATCACTATTTAAAGGCATCGAAATCATCTTCCAAAAATCGCCCTACAAACAAGAAGAAATGGTCGCCGACATCACCGGCGGCACCAAAATGATGAGCGTCGCCCTCGCCATGGCCTGCGTCCCGCCCAAGCGCCGAATGCAATACATGGACATGGAAGAAAGCTCCCAACCCATCGCCCTCGACGTAGACCCAATTTTATATGGGGATTAAGGCCGCAATCAGAACACGCATCAGCGCTTCTAAATCTTCTGGCGCTCGAAAACTATTTAGACCTTGTTCAATCTGTTTCTTTTCTCTATGTAATCGAGCAAACTGCCAAATCGTTCCAGTAGAGACCGCTCCTATAAAAATAGGCTGATCTTCGATAGAAGGTGCAGCCTTCCATTGATCCAAAGCAATTAATTCTGCTACCAGTTGCGTGAATCCTTTGGTTAAGTCCTCATACTTAGCTTCAATGACTAAGAGCTGCTGTTGAGGGGAGAGACGTAGTAAGTAATCGAGGCTACCTTGAAGCCAGCTTGAAACCTTCAGGCTATATTCAATCCGCAGCTCTGCTTTTGTGTAGTGAATCAGCTCCGTCACCACCCGAGAAATCAAGATCTCGCGGCGGGCCAGTTCGCTCGTCAACGGAACATAGGGCAAAATCTCCTCAATGCGATCGCGCAATTCTCCCAGTCGATCCAACTCCCCCGAAAAACTCGGCAAACTCAACACTGTACGCTGAAGTTGATAGCCAAATTCCTGAGCTAATTCAGAAGACTCAATGCCCAGCTCAAAATATTTGCTAAACGTGTAGCTCTGATTAGGGTCGAGAAGAGACATGACCGCAGACGCCTCTGGAGTATTGCAGCGATCGTAGCACTGAAAGGAAGGGCAATGGATAGCGATCGCCTATCCCCGAATCACGCTAATGCTTCAATTGGCAGGCGATCGCATCTCCTGCACTGTGGTCCGCTCCGCAATCTCCGGCAACCGGTGTTGAACCAGCGGGGCATGGGCGATCGCCTGGGATATGCAGCTTTAGTTTAGCGGCTGGGGGAATGGGGGCGATCGCGCCACTGTTGAAGATGCGCTATGGGGGCCTAACTAGGCTTATAAGGTAAACCTGGCTCATTCCATAGCTCACCCAGAGCTAATTTTTTTCCATGTTTGCCTTCATTTTCAACAAACCATTCGTAGACCTTGCTGGTTTTACTAGCAAGGCGAGGATAGTGGATTGGTAATCCATCATTGAATCCCTTAGCCATTTGTTTGAAGGATTTTAGGATTCGGTCAGCGTCAGTTTTACCTTCAGCATTAGTGTGGTCGTAGGCATCCTCCAATGCTTGTCTAAAGGTTTCCTTTAAGGTCGCAATATCTCCAGCTTCAGGCTGTGCTGCACCAAGGTCTTGGTAATAGTCGCGCCAGTGGCTGCCTTGGCATAATGCAGTGCTGGTAATCTCTAGCCGAGCGCTGCCAAAACCAAAGGGCTTACCACCGCCAAGACGATGATAATGGTTGTCTTCTAGCTCTAGCAGCCATATCAAGGCACCTAGCTCAACGCTAGATAGATTGGTTACGTCGATCTGGAAGGTAAATTGTGTTTCGGGTTTGACCCAGCCTTTGATGGAACGATTTTGGCTATCGCGGAGCTTCTCGCCCACTCGCTTAGGTCTACTGTAGGGTTGCTTTTCATGCGCTTGCTGCCAGCTCGGTTGTTTTTGATGGTGTGGATAAACCTTCCGGCCTTTGAGCTGATGTTGGGTACTATAGCCATCAGACTTCGCTTGGCGATGCAGGGGCTTACCATCAATTGACGAAGTATAAAATCGAGTTTGCGAAGGTTTAGGCTGTCCTAAAATATTTAATGCGAGGCCAGGTTCTTGACTATTTTCATCCGTGAAGAAATGAATAGCGTCTGAGCGATCGCTGTTAACAGAATGGATTCTGAGCTGCCCTTTATGGGAGCCATTTCCATTTTGATTGACCCAACCAAACACTCGGTCAGCGGGCGATAAGTCTTGCAGCTTCGATGCAATCTCAGTGCCTTTGGGAATCAGAGCCTTTGGAGGCCGTTCAAACACCTGACGAGAAATCATGACAGGTATTAAGCAGTCTATCGGATTGCTTTTTGATTCAGAATTGAGAAGGGCATAGCACAAGTCTCCATCCTTCAGTATTTCATTTTCTCTTTCATAAATTTGTTGAGACCAGGCTGTTTTACCTGGTTCAGAGCCTAAGAAGGCTTTGAGGCAAGCAATTTCTTCGGATTCTCCCTGCCTGAAACGAAGAAAATCGTTCCATTTCTCCGCATCAGGATTTTGGTCTACATAATCTTTTTTTCGCTTCTTGATATCTTCCGTATGCTCAGTCTTATAGTTTTGAATTAGCTGTGTCCAATTCCTCGCATGTTCTGGAGATAGCTTGTATTGCTGTGGCTTCTTTGGTTCAACAAAGACTCTTTCATACTTTTTCTTGTCAATATTGGCTCCCGTAATGTATGCCCAACCCTTTAACCATCCTCCGCCCTTTGGAGGATCGTCAGAGTCTCGTTTGATGACATCTGTCACTAAATCATCTTCATATCGATTTTGACTGCGTTCGGTTCTGACCCAAACTGCATCTTTGTGGCTAGGCCAGTATTGATAAATATTTTGTTCTTTCAAGCCTTGCTCGCCTCGGTCATAGTTTCTTGCGTTTGTATAACGCTTGAGTCTTGCTCTTTCTAAGAGGTGAAAGGCTATCTTCTTGCGTTCAGCATCGACCTCAACTCGCCCAGCCTTCACGTTCTCAGTATTTGCAGGCATTCGATAGGCGAGGCGATCGCCATGCTCCTCCAACACTCCCATGCGCGAGTTAGTTACCGCCTCATAGGCAGAGCGCAGCATCCCTTTAATCGAGGTGGGTGAAAGATAGGCTTTGCCGTTCACAGTTCGAACTGGAAAAGATTGGTGGTCTTTAGTTTCAGGGACTGCGTGGGCTTTGGCTGCATCAGGAATTAGCAGCGGCGTCTGCGTTGTTAGCTTAATGCTAAGCGAACCACTCCAGTGGTCATCTGAATATTGGCTGTGGGTTGTAGGGCGGCGATCTCCCAGTTCTCCTGTGACGCCATCCCGAGAGATAGCAGGAATAAAGTTATAGGGATTGTGAAACTCGCTTTTGTATTTGGGAGCTGGCTGAGCTTGCTGTTGTGCTGCCTCCTTGCTTTTGCTTCTGTTGAGAGACTGCTGAACCTCAGCTTTCTTTTTGGCTCTATCTTGCTCAGGAACAAGCTCCAACAACTTATCAAATCCATTACCCATTGATTTTCTCCTGTTTTTCTTTGGCCTTCCATTCCAGCTTTGTTAGTCGCTCTTGAGCAATAAAGACATTGCCGCACTCGTCGCAATCCAAATACTCTTTGCTATGCAACATAACGTATTCACCCATTTCTGACTTAGGGGCAGGCACAGACAAGCGGCCAATGCGGGCAGTTGCCAACATGCCCCAGCCCTCACCCAATGCTGGAGGTGCTAGATCAGCTTCTCCCCACAGTACGTAGCTTTGTTGTATGGGCGTGAACGGCTGCTTGAATTGTTGCTCCAAACGCTTGAAGCCTTCTAGCTCGGCGATCTCATCCTCAGCAATGACAATGGCTCTGTCCTGTTGCTCAGGGTCAGTAGTTTTGAGCCAGCGTAGTTCCGCCTGGGGCGTGAAGAGCCGAGCTTCAAAAATGCTCGCCAAGCTAAGGTCCAGGCTACTTTTGCCTCGATAGGCTTCGAGCTTGCCCTGCTCGTCTACCCGCACAAAGCAGCAATGCTGGGGGCTGTAGATCAGGCCAATGACTGAGCTAGGGGCCTGGGTGGACTGGAATGCCGCGATCGCGTCTCCTAACTCAATGCCCTCGGCCTCCTGACCCAGGAGCTTCGCAATAGGCTTTATCAATGTCTCCATAACTATGCAGCCTCCTGATGAACTTGATGTTTCACAATCCAATCGCCCCAAGCGGTGCTCAGCGTCTGTCTGAGTTCACCCAGCTCACTGAGATCTGCTTGGGTAATCGCCACGCCGTTCAGGGGCTGTAGATGCTCTGGCCATTTGTCTAGCCCCTGAAGCTGAATTGTGGCTTGCCTGAGCTTGACGGTTCCGTAGCCCCGGTTGACGCCGTAGCCCAGGGGGATGCGTTGGTGGGCAAAGTCGCGCAGGAGGAGCAAGAGGAGGGCGATCGCAGGCTCTTGTTCTTTCTTGAGCAATCTATCTAACCTCAGCCCAATCTCAATCGGCTCCCAAGTAATATTGAAAGGCTCGATCGCCGTATAGAGAAACTGGTCAGCAGCGCCTCCCGTCCAGCGATCTATGGCAACGTGATAAGCCTGCTGAATGTTCTCTGCATCAACTGCATCGAGGGCAGAGCGAATCTCTGGTTTGTCAGCAGTGGTCAGGGCCGCAAATTTCTTGGAATCATAGCTTTGCTGACTAAAGCAGTCTTCAATGAACAAGGCACTGGCTCCCAGTTTTGGATCATCGGGGTTATCTCGCTTGTCTGTTGATTGCTCGCTCTGGGCAGCAGTTCCAAATAGGTGACAGGCCAAAGGCAGCTGCTGTACTTGGTCAGCAAACTTCTTATCTGCGGGCAGTGGCTGTTGCAAAACCGTGCGCAGAATCCGCTCGGCCTGGGAGCGCAGCGTACCTTTGATAGACGAACCGGGCAGGACAAACCCCAGATGCTCAGCATCAAAACGGCTCATCAACGGCAAAATATCCACCGCAACACCACTTTGCTCTGACTTAACCATCACTGGGCCAACAGGTTCCCATTCAATGGTGAGCTTGAGCTGAGCCGGGGCATTTGCGACTTCCTTTGGAATGCCGGGCCAGAGAGGTAGCGCTTGCTCATTGGGATCATTCGCCTTTTGCTGAAGCAACTTGAGTAGACCATCGCGGCTGGAGAGGAGCTGCACTTCGCCTTCGCAATCTGGCTCTAGCTGGATGCAGCCCAGCCCTCGGGACTTGGCACCGCCCAAGCGAATTAAGCCTTGGCTGAGAGCGGCGAGGGTGTTGTTGAGTTGGGCTTCTAGCTCGGCCTGTTGGTCTTCGTCTTTGACTTCCAGCGTTAAGTTCAAAGGCAACGTGGCATTGCGGGGAATGATGGCCCGGTTGAATTTGAAATTCTCTGCCGCTGTGCCGCTGTGGCGGTTAATGCCAACGCCGTCCCGGATTTCCATGTCTCTAGGCTGCATCGGTCTGGGTTGCGCAGCTTCGCCACTGGGCAGGCTCACCACGGCATCCTCAACCACAATGAAACTGGCGTGACCTCTGTCTTTTTCTTGATAGCCCCAAACACCATCCATCTTAGTCGGACCTGTCTGGACGGACTTGTGATCGTCATACACCTGAGTCATATAGCTGCGAATGGCTCCGGCTAAGCTTGTACCAGGGATATAGACTTGACCCTGACCATTCACAGCGAGGGAGAGATCCACATTGGACACATCGCCGTGGATGCCGCCGACGTGGAGGGAGCGCATAACCTTGAGCTGGCCTTTAATGCGGATGCGGGAGTGAATTTTTCTAGCCATGGATCTGCTCCTCCTGTTGATCGGACTTTTTCTGTTTCGCTTCGGCGTCCCGTTTGTGGGCGCGGATGCAGGCGCTGAGGAAGGTTTCCACGGCTTCTGCCCACAGATCTGCCTTGAGCTGTGCGGCTCTGCCTGTTCCAAGCGTGAGCCAATCTTCGAGTGGGGCATTGCCAGGGGGAAGCCCTAGCCGTTGTTCAAGATCAAGCGTCTCCCAGATGTCGGGTTTCTTTTCTATCCTCTCGCCGAGGTAATGCAAAACATTGGCTGCAATGTCGGTTTTGCCTACTTTCCATTTACCGGCTTTTTTAAGCGCTGTCAGCCAGGTTCGGGCATTGCTATCTTCCAGCGATTGGCTGTGCAACTGCATGAGCTGAGAACGTAGTCCTCCTAGCTGCGTTAACGAAGGCTGGCTGTTTCCATCTTGGTCAAAGTCAAACCCCAGCAAGCTTTTGCGCTTCACCGGATCTGATGCGATCGCCAATGACACTCGCCGAATGGCACTACGCCAAGCTTCCTTTTCAACTCGCTGAGCATATGACTCCAATTCGCTCGATAGCGAAATCGAATGGGACTGGGGAGCCACTAAGCAATGCTTATCCGTCTCTGGTTTAGAGAGCCCAGGCTGGGCTAATTTCAGGAGAGCTGGATTGAGCCGCACTTGGCCAAATCCCTCCACTCGCCGCTCGCCAATGCCGGTGCGTTCAACAGCGGTGAGCTTTGCCTGTTCCACACAGTCCATGCCGATTGGCAGCTCAAATACAAAACAGCTCCCCGCTTTAATTCCCACCAGCGATGGCCTCGCTAAGCCCCAACGGGTCTGCCAGGAGTCAATGCGGCTGTGGCGAGCAAATAGGTTTCGCGTTTTCGCTGCTGACTGGAAGTCAGCGAACCGAAGCGGCAGGTCTAGTTTCAATGCTGCTGAGAGTGCTGAGGCGAGGGCCATTGGATCTGTGGTGGGCCGCAGCCAGGCATCTCGCAGCAAAATATCTGAAACGCACCAGACGGTTAGCCTTGCCGCAGGTTTCCCATCGTCAGAGCCTGCTTCAGATTGCTCAGCCCCACCGCTGCTTGAAGGAGCTGACTTTTCTGCGGGAGTCTCTGCTGCAACGATCGCGACAGAACCATATTCGTCCTTGCGCGATCGCCCCAAACTGTGTCGTCCTACAGAAAAGTCCTCCCAGCTTGTTTGGTCTTTGACTTCAGCCCAAAGCGTTGGGCTAAAGCGCAATTCGGCCTGAAGCGATGTCCCGGTTGGAATGGCTTGATAGCTATACACCCCTCCCACTGAGCTGTCAGGCCTTTGAAGCTTATCGTTAACGGTGTTGTGGGTTTCAATGCCAGTGCTGATGGTGTGCTGCTGCCATTTGAATTGCTGCTGGGCCGCTAGCTCAGTTTGGGTTTGAGCAGCTTCGGGTTGCTCCTTGTTCTGCTCAGCTTTAACCTCAGTGACATGGGTGACATAGCCACCCCGGCATTGTTTGAGCTGGGCGGTTTCTGACGTTTCAAACAGACGGTTGTAGGTGATGTCGTCGCGGTCTACTTTTTCCTTGAACAAGGCAAAGGGGGTCGGCATTCCGCGCTGGCCTTTCTCGCTGCGGTAGGCGTTAGTTACGACAAGCTGACCATCAGCGATCGCGGCTCCAACGGATGCGCGTGACAATCCCCAATTGTTGAGCTGCCGCGCCACGATGGGCAATAGGTAGCTGCCAGGAACATAGTCCAGGGTTTCGACCACATTGCCGACGGTGGCCCTTGAAATGACCAAAGGCTGCTGGGCGGTAATCGTGAGCGTGATGCAGTGCCAGCTCTCAGATTGATGAGCATCGGTCTGGACTACATCGACCTGTTCGGCCTGTTCGGCCTGTTCGACGGGCTCGGTTTGAGCGTCCGCCCCGCTGCCCGGTACGGGAAGAGGTGTTCGATGTTCATGTAGGTAATCGTGAGCGTCCTTCAGTTCGTAATCTTGGAGGGAAAACCGACAGCGGCCCGCGCCCCGCCTGCGCTTGTTGCCCACCCGCTCGACCATGGCAGCGCCCGCAGCCAATAAGGCTTTGGCTAGCGCCTGCTGCTGTTCTGGGCTGATCTCTTGCTGCTCGGCGCTAAGGCCATCCTCTGAGAAGCGACAGGAACTGGTGAGGGTGATGCCGCCCCTAGCCACCTCCTCTAAGCGAAAACATTTGTCCTTGGCGCTGCCGCTCTTGGCGTCAATTTCGATGCCGGGTTTAGTGAAGGTTAAGGCTTCGAGAAGCAGCGGCTTATGGGCGATCGCGTCGCAAAATTCCTGGGGAAAGCGGGCAGATTGAACCGACAGATGCGCTGGAATCGGAGCCTGCTCCGGCTGGTTGTTCTGGTTGGGCTGGCTGCCAAACAGATAATTGACCCACTGCCACCAGGGGCCTTGCTCAACGTCACCATCTAATGCTGCTGCAACAAGCTCACAGCCGTCGCGCCATACCCCTGTGAGGGTTTTGCTTGGCAAAAAGGGCAAGCCATCCTCATCGCGACGAATCAAGTGGTCGATGTCACCGGGGCGACCCGTACCAGAGCCAATTCGCCAGTCACTGAGTATTTCAATTTGAAGTGTGATGGAAGTCATCGGCGTTAGGAGGCAGAAAGAGTCTGTTCGTGGCTAGCAGTGGAAGTCTCGGCTGAGCGAGCTGCCGAAGACTCGGCCTCTGGCATAAAGCCAACGGCTTCAATCGCATCTAGGAAGCCGGTTAGCTGGGTTGAGCCTGAGGGATGAGAGTCTTTTGCGGATGGGGGATTGGGGGACTGTTTTTTAGGTAGCCAGGCTGGTTCAAAGAGCGAATCGATTCCATTCTGGTCATTGGTACTAGTACTGGCCTGGGCAACCGTTTGCAGCAGTGGCCTCAATGCTGCTTTGTCTTCTGGCTCCCGATTGTAGCGATGCCATATCAAACTGAGCTGGGCATTAGAGGCATCGCGACCCGTGAATAAGCTCTGGCGCAGCGTATGGGCTTGATTATTGGCGAGCAGCCGCCCATTACCGTCTTTGGCAGGTTTGAGTAATGCCACAACTCGCTTTTCCAAGTGGCTCCAATGGTGTTGCTTTGCCCAGGCATAGCTGTCTGGGAGAACGTTGCTTTCAAGATCTTCTAAATGAGTAACAACATAGGGTTTGTTATAGAGCAAGTCGCCATCCTGTTTGAGGCGATCGCGAATGGCCTCCAAATCTACGTTGCTGCTGTCGTAGAGAATATGGAAGTCGATGGCAGAGCAAGGATAGGGCTTGTCAAAATTCTGGGCAGAAATGACCTTTTTCTTGGTCGCCTTCGCCGATGTGATCAATTTTTCAGCCAAGTCGTAGGCAATAGAGAAGGGAAAGTGAGGTTTGACGATGGCGACGCCTGCACAGGCGGAGAGGCGATCGCTCCCAAGTGCCTCTTTAACTAGCGGTTTGACCTGGTTATACGGACTGTCCGCGCCTACGGCTTGGCCGGTCTGTTTTTCAAATGCTCGGAGAAACGCTGCTGTGAAGGGCAAAGCAAAATGCCCCGAGCACATAACGGTCAAATCATCGCCACCGAGAATCAGGGGAACCAGGGGCAGTACAACTCGAAATTCGCCTTGCGCTTTCCCCTGGGATGCGTCGCGCTGCTGCTTTGCATGGGCCTCTTGCTCTTGTCGTGCCCAGTCTCCGAACGTTGTTTCAAGTGCATTCAAAAATGCAGCCTCGGTACATTCATCCAACCAAATTGAAAATGCCCTGAGCTGGCTAAAGTAATCTTTAGGCTTTGCCTCGCCGTCAATTTTTTGAACATACTGATCAAACTCAAGAAAGACTTGACCCAACCCGTTACCATCAGCATGAACAATGGCAACCCAGTCTTTATCCTGGTCTTGATTCTCGCGGTTTGCTGACTTTTGAAGCTCATCAATATTTTTTGCAAATCTCCAGCCGCGATCCTGAATCAACTGGTTGATTCGATCTGCTGCATTGAGTCGGGCTCCCTCTTTGACACGGCTGACCGCAGACTGGCGCTGACTCCGGTTCGGATTAGAGGAAGGTTCTGGCACACGCGATTTTAGATAGCGAGCGGGTAAACCGCTGGTTACGCATTCATCGGTAACAGGGAGTCGCTGGAAACGGCTTTGAGGACCAGGGCGACGGGCTCGAACATGACTGAGATGCTCATAAATAAGACTGCCAATTTTGCTATGGATCAAGTCTCCAAGGCTTTCGGATTGCGCTTGGGAAAGTTGCTCATAAACGCCGCAGAGATCAACACCGGGGGCTTGCTTCAGCGTTGATAGTGTTGTTCGCCGAATAATATCTTGTGCTGTGGCTCGGTCTTCTACTAGCAACAGTGCTTTGCCAGAGGTGGCTAGGATCACTTCTACTTTAATAGTTGAAGTTTGATCCTCAATAGAGGTTTGATGAAGCAGATTTTGCCGCATTGTCCTGGCATCAGAAGCCCAGAGGGTTACGCCACAGCTCGCCTGAACAGACCTGAGCAGCGATCGCGTTCCGGTACGGTAGATCAGCTCTGAAGCGCCCAGGTTTTCGCGTAGCTTATTGGTCGAGAAGATGAAGCTTTGGTTACCGGAAGTTTCGAGGAGGACCAGGTACATGGCAGGGATGGGTTAGCTATGGCTCAATGGTAAAAACCACTGGAAATTGGTATTTCCAATGCTTCTTGCCCAATTTTGAAGGGCTATCAAAATAGCCCTGACTATTATTGACGGTTTAGGTTACGTGGGAATACTGAGAGACAGATTGTTGAGATGAATATTTAGAAACCGCGCAACATTCGGAGAACTAACGCTACGATCCGACCTGGATTGTCGTAAGACTTAAGCCAAGAAGTATTAATAGATACATTTCCAAGGCGCTACTGCGTCTCTCTGAGCCAGTCAGCGATTTGAGCGATCGCCGCTGCATAGGTCACGGCATCGCCTTCGCGGCTGAGGTTGTAGAGTTGACCGCTGGCGGGAGATTGCCCGAGCTGAACTTGGGAGCGCTGGTAGTTGTCTAGGCTGCCGTCAGGCTGTTTGACGAGGTGGCTGTGGAAGTGGGCGATTGTACTACAGCCTTCGGTGGCGGCAAAGCGCTGCCAGGGCTCGAATTCGCTGGGGTCTCTGGAGATGAGAATGAGGTGGGTGCAGCGGCGGAGGATTTCGGCATTTTCGGCGGTGCGGAGGCCACCAATGTCGAGCAGGACGAGGGGGCGATCGCAGCCCAGTCGTTCAATTCCAGGTAGTTTGAGCTGGAGGAATTCAGGGCTAAAGTCGCTTTTGCGGCGGATTTTCTCAACGAGCATTGGGTCGGCCTCCTGGGACCACATGCCTTCGCCATCGGGGCAGGCGACTTCTTTAAAGATGCTAGAGCTATAGTCAAATCTGGTGTATTGCCGAGGGTTAGGCAACCTTCTCTTGTTTG
>JAAUQQ010000137.1 GCA_012032745.1 Synechococcales cyanobacterium RM1_1_8 | reverse complement strand
ATCAGCAGGGGCTGGCCATTGGGGCTCTGGTCTGCGGGAATCAAGGTCAGGCCCTCGGGGCTGACATCGCTGCCGCTGGGCAAAAACTGGATGAACCGAGCCTCCGCCGGGTTGGTCACGTCATAGGCCATGATGCCGCTGGCGCGCTCCAGACCAATGAAAGCATAGGTGCGATCGCCAATCACGCCCACGGTCACCCCTTCGGGCTCCGGTCCTTTGTTATCACTGCGGCCATCATCGAGCAGCGTGGGGAAATTGGCCGCCAAAATCTGCTCAAAGTCATCGCCGCTATCGAACACCTGATTGCCCGCCCCATCCCAAATCGAAAAGGAGCGCGAGCCAAAGGCAAAGAGCTGATCAAAGTCACCATCGCCATCGGTATCGCCATCGATGGAGGACACCGTCAAGCGGCCCAGGTTGCCATCGGCTTGCAGCGTAGCTGCATCGGGAAAGGCCGTGGGGTCCAGGGTCAGGCTGCTCACCCGCGCTTCATCCACGCCCCGGCCATCGCCTTCATTGGCGGTGATGTAATAGGTTTGGCCATTGGCGGAGAAGCTGGCGATCGCATCGGGCATGTACAGGCCCCGCACCGGCTGGAGCTGGATATTGCTGCCGCTGTCGCGATCGCTGGCATCCAAACCATTGCCAGCCAGGCTGTGGTCCTGGGTGCCCAGGGCTTGGATCTCCGTCACGGTTGCTGTGGCAATATCAACGACGGCGATCGCATTGTTCTCTTGCAGCGTCACAAAGGCCCTGCTGCCATCCTCGGACACCGTGATGTATTCCGGCTCAAAGTCCACCGAGGCGCTGACCCCTGGGAAAATGCGCACGCCCTGGGCGCGCAGGGCTGCTTCCTGGCCATCAAAGGCGGTGAAGCCAGCGGTCTGGATGGTGGAATTGTTGAGGTTGGCGCGATCGAGGCGAATCACGCTGATGGAACCCGGAGGATTGGGCAAGACACCGGGCTCATTGTCACTGCCCGCAGACTGGGCCTCATTGGCCACCAGCAGCGTCGCGCCATCGGGGGTGAAGGTCAACATATCGGGCAGGGCACCCACTTCCAGCTGTCCTTGGAAAACGCCGCTGCTGTTAAAAAACACCACCCGACCGTTATCCGTCACCGTCGCCGCCCCAACGGCCACCGCCACCAAGCCATTGCTCACCGCCACGCTGTTGGCCCCGGCAATATTGCCGCCGCCAGGAAAGATCGTCAGGTCCAAGGTGCTAGCCAGGGTCGGGTTCGCTGGATCGCTCAGGTCCACCACTTCAATCGTGGTTTGGCCAGAGACCACAAACAATTGCTGGGTTGTCGGGTCAAAGGCCGAAATCTCCGCACCCCCCAGGCTCAGCCCCCCCAGCCTGCTCAAAAAGCTCGCCGCCGGGGTGCCAGCGCCGCCGCCCTGACCCAGGGGAAAGGGCGTGGAAGCCGTGGCATTGCTGGTCTGGTTATCCAGGGCATCGGGGCTGCTGAACGTCCAGTTATTCACATTAAACGCTGCGCCATCGGGGCCAGTGCCCGCCTTGCGCACCGCCCAACCATCCTGATAGTCCCAGGGCTGGCCAGTGCCATCGACGTTAATTTCGCCAAAGACATCGACAACGCTGCCATTTTCAAACAGCTCGATCGCATCATCGCCATTGATGCTGGCAGCAGCAGCAACGAAATTGGGGGCAAAGCCAAAGAAGCTAGCAAAGCCATCGGCTTCGCTGGCCACATAGAGATAGTCACCCTGGGCAGCACTGCCAGTCAGCGTGAATTCTTCACCATCGGTGCCGCCGCCATTATTGGCGGAGCCCAGCCCATAAATGCTCAGGTCGGCAATATCTGCCTTGGCATACAGCTCGATCGCCTTAGGCAGGCCACCGGGCAAGGGACCATCAATAACGCCAGTAATGATTAGGTTAGACATGGAAATGAACAGAAAGCTCTCAAGGAAGGATTTAGATCGCAGTAGATGCAGCCGCGCCAAGCCCGATCCCGTCCAAAGGCCATCAAGCAGGCTGGGCGGGGGGCGGAAAAAATGAGTGGGTGGGGCGCAGCAAGGTCGCCCCGGCCCCTGGGGAGGTCGTGTGCTGGGGCGATCGCCTCAGAATCGCCTCAACCCTGCATCGCCCCAGCCACAGAATTCAGGCCAAAGCAGGGTTGCTGGAGCATCTAGCCCCAGGGGGACTCGGGCTCAGACGGGTCTCAAAAGGAAGGCTCAAGAACAATGGAGATGGACTGCTGTCCAAAAATAGGCTGCTGTCCAGGTGGCTAGACCTGGGGCGCGATGAGAAGCTGTAGGCACCAAACTTAAGTCAATGGTATTAATAGCCACGCACGACCATGCGTGTTTTCCAACACAGTAAATATGAAGACTGGAAAAACTTGCGGCAAATGGGCGGAACAGTTGCGCCCTCGGTTGAGAATTTTCTAGCTTTGGAGCAGATGGCGATCGAGGGGGAAAAGGCTCGGCCCTGGGCCGCCCGCACCAGAGCCGACCTTTCGCAACACTACTTGTAGTACGGAAAACATACGACTAGACTAGAAATATCTGCACCCAGGATCTATCCAGGAGCCCACCCATGGGCACCGATGAGCGGCTAGATCGAATTGAGTCACAGTTAAGTCACAGTTAGATTTCGCCAAGGGCGCAACCTAACCTAAAACGGAATGGAGCTATGCGGATTCGAACCGCAGACCCCTTGCATGCCATGCAAGTGCTCTACCAGCTGAGCTATAGCCCCTTAAGCGGTTCTTATCATGCCGGATGGGGGTTCAATAAGTCAAGAAAAAACCAGAAGAACCTCCCAGAGGCCCGCCCATGGGCCTTTTTACGGACCTTTTTACGGACCTTTTTTGGGCCTGGGGGAACAGGCTCTGCTCGAATTTCAGCTTGGGCCAGGAGGTCTTCTGACTCAACAACCCGCTGGGAGGCATCGAGCCAAACCAGTTGAGAGGCCGTCACGGCTCCTCCGGCCAGGGTGACCAGGGAAAAGTTACGCAGTGGCCCGGCTGGGCTGTCGAGCAGGCGCGGACAGCGGGCAGCGTTGAGGTAGAGGGTTTTGCCTTGCTGGACGAGGCAGGTGCGCAGGCGATCCTTACGGTGGCGCAGGCGGTGGTGCATGTGGCCAAAGCTGACGAGCGGCAGGGATTTGCCCTGGCGGTGCAGTTCAGGTTCGAGCTGGGCGATCGCCGCACTCAGGTCCGGATCGCCATAGTCTCCGCCAATCGGATTCCAATCCTTGCCACAAATATCTTCGGGCTGGTGGCCCAGGCCCTTCGGGCCGTTGTGGCCAATCACCAGCACCGTCGGCTGGGTGGCCGTGCGGGCCACGGCGACGATGCGGGCGGTGGAATCGGCAAAGCCTTCGATGCCGTAGCGATCGCGGTAAAATGTCTTATTGCGCCATTTCGAGCCGCCCCAGCTAAAGGGCCTGGCCCCCACCACCGTAATGCCAAGCTGGGCAAAGTCGAGCTTGCCATAGCCCACATGGGCCGCGCCGAGGGCATCTAGTTGGGCTTGGAAGCGATCGCTCACCGCAGGATCATAGGGCCGTTTGCGGCGGCCCCAGGGCGTTGCGGTATACCAAGCATCGTGGTTGCCACAGATGGCCGCCTTGGGCAGGCCCAGGGCGGCAATTTGCTCTACCACCGCCAGGTCTTCATTGCCAAAATCTCCAACAAACAGCACCAGGTCCACGGCCAAAGCCTGAAGTGCAGCCTCATCAGCCGGCCCCCACTGTTGATGGACATCCCCCACAATGGCAATGCTGACAGACTGGGGAATTTCGACCGGGGAGTCCGGGGAGGGGGCTGTCAGACTGGGGGGATGGAGGTCGGGAGACAAGATTCGTTCGTACCAGCTCAGGTCAGCGCTGATCTAATTATCTGGCATCTGGCGCTGAATCACTTTTTCTGAGGCTAGGACTTTGCTGTTTTCCTTGAGCTGGAAGCCCTGGGCCGTGACGATGTAGGTTTTGGCTTGATCCAGGGCAACGTAGCCAGTGGTGTCTCCTTGCTGGACTTTTTGAACGGGCAAAAAGATGGAGTTGCCCTGCTTGGGGGTGGCGATGTAGGTCAAGGCTCCGGCTTCGTTTTTGCAGATGTAAATCTCCTGGCCTTTGGTTTTGAAGTAGGCTTCCTGGCCTCCCGCCCCGCAAATGCTTTGATCAATGGCGATTTCAGGGCTAGATTGGGCCGCTGATGGGGCCGGTGACTGGACTGGCGGTTTGGCTGGCGATGGGGATTCTGGTTTGGCCGCTGGTTTGGTCGCTGGCGGGTCGCCTGGCTGGACCGCTGGGGGGGAAGCGGCAGAGGGCGAGGCTGATTTGGGTGCCGGGGGCGGGGAAGCGGTGTTGGCTGGGCCAGGGCTTGGGCTTTCTGCTTCGCCCTGGCGCGGGGCCTGGGGCGGGGTGGCACGATCGCCCAAGCGGGCTGACTGACAGCCCCCTAAAGCCGCAGCCAAAGCCGCAACCAAAACCAAGCCTGGCCCACAATTCCACTGCCCTAGCCACCGTCTTACCCCAATATTCACTGGGTCTATCCTCCCCATTTTTTCTAAGCTGGCATTGTTAGCTGGCATTCTTTAGCTGGCATTCTAGGGGCAGTGGCGACATTTGTAGCGGGCTATCGATTTATTTTTGGCCTCCATTAAGCGGCTGAACCGGCGGGGCTGCTCCGTTCTGAGGTGGGATGTTGCAGCAGGTTGTTCGCTTCTCGCGGGTCTATTGTTTGGCCTGCTGGTATTTGGCCTGCTGGTGTTTGGCCTGCTGGTGTTTGGCCTGCTGGTTGATAGTCTCTCCAGGGAAGGGCCTGGGCAATCATCACTTCCGCCTCCGCAGCGGTGACCGGCTTGGAAAAGTAGTAGCCCTGGCCCAGCTCACAGCCCAAGGAGGTGAGTCGGGCGAGCTGTTCCGGGGTCTCGATGCCCTCGGCCACGACCTTCATGCCCAGGCTCTGGGCCAGGGCGCGAATGGTGCGAATGATTTCAAAGTTTTCGCCATCGCCCATCATTTGTTCCACAAAGGCTCGATCGATTTTGAGCGTGCTGACGGGAAACCGGTGGAGGTAGCTGAGGGAGGAATAGCCCGTGCCAAAATCATCGATGCTGAGCTGAATGTGGCGATCGCGCAGGTAGGTGAGGGTTTTGACAATGGCTTCCACGTTCTCCACGAGGGTGCTTTCTGTCAGTTCTAGCTTGAGGCAGCGACCGTCGAGGCCTGTGTCAATCAAAATTTGATCGATCACCGCCACGAGGTTGGTTTCTTGGAGTTGCTGCCCGGCGAGGTTGACGCTGATGATCAGGTCTTGGCTGGGCTGGGGATATTGCTGCTGCCAATTGTAGAGTTGCTGGCAGGACTGGCGCAGCACCCACTCGCCCAGGGCAACAATCAGGCCGGTATCTTCGGCAATGGGGATAAATTCGCTGGGCATGATCACGCCCCGGTGTGGGTGGTGCCAGCGCACAAGGGATTCGAAGCCCGCTAGGCTGCCGTTGGCGAGGTTGACGATGGGCTGGTAGTAGAGGCTGAAATGGCCTTGCTCCAGGGCGGTGCGCAGGTCGTTTTCGATCTGTAAAAGCTGGAGGGTCTCCGCATGCATGTCTTGGTCGAAGATGGCATAGCGGCCCCTGCCGCTGCTCTTGGCGCGGTACATGGCGATGTCGGCATCGCGCAGCAGTTCGCTGGCTTGGGCGTAGCGGCTGTGGCTGAAGGCAATGCCGATGCTGGCGCTGGTGAAAAGGTAGCGATCGCCCAAGCGCACTGGCTTTTCCAGGGTGCTGAGGATGCGGTTGGCGATTTGAATGGTGTCGGCGTTGGCCTGGCTGTTGTCGAGCAGAATGGTGAACTCATCGCCCCCGAGGCGGGCCACGGTGTCGCAGGGGCGCAGGCATTGGCGTAGCTTTTCGGCGATCGCAATCAAAAACTGGTCTCCCCAGGCATGGCCCAGGCTGTCGTTGACCAGCTTAAAACGATCCAAATCGATGAACAGCACGGCAAAGGGCTGACTGGGGCCTTGCTGCACCTGCTGGAGGGCCGCCTCGACCCGCTGCATGAATAGGGTGCGGTTGGGCAGGTTGGTCAAGCCATCGTGGAGGGCATCGTAGGCCAGTTTTTCCTCCGCCCGGCGGCGATCGGTGATGTCGTAGATGATGCCATCGATGCGCAGAACCTGGCCCCGATCGTTTTTGATCACGCGGGCGCGATCGCTCAGCCAGCGCACCTCCCCATCGGGTCGCAAAATGCGATATTCCACCCCTCGATGGCCCTCTTGCCGTAACAACTCCAAGAAGGATTCCCGCAGGGCGCGATCGTCGGGATGGACCACATCCCTCTGCCAGAGGCGGTTCGAGGCGAAGAAGTCCTGGGTGGAGCGGCCATAGACCTGGGCCGCAGCGGGGTTGAGATAGAGCAACTGGAGATCGTCGGCGGTGGCGGACCAAATCACATCTTCCAAGGAATTGAGAATGCTTTCCAGGCGAGCTTCGCTTTCCAGCAGCAGCGTTTCTGCCTGGCGTCGTTCGCCAATCTCCCGCTGGAGATCGCGGTTTTGGGCTTCGAGCAAACAGTCTCGCTCATAGCTGCGCAATGCCTCGCGCACGGTCAGTTCCAGATCAGCTTGGTCCCAAGGTTTAGGAATATAACGATACAGGCTGGCTTCATTAACCGCTCGCACAATATCATCCAATTCTGCCAAACCCGTGAGCAGAATTTTGAGCATTTCCGGATAGAGACCCTGGATCTGCTTAAGCAAATCTACCCCCTCGATATCTGGCATCAAATGGTCACAGATGATCAGGGGAACATCAATTCCTTCCTCGTTCAGTTCCGCAAGCAGTTCTAGGGCTTCTCTGCCGCTTTCTGCCAACTCAATTTTGTAGTTTCGATCCAGTAAAATGCGATTGAGTTGATCCCTTAAACTGATCAAAACAGAGCGCTCATCATCAACGCAAATAATTGCCCCTCTATACATGGTGAGTCTCTGGGTAAAGGTCAAGGGAATGGCTTTTGGGGGGAGGTTTAAGTCGAGGGTAGAGCATCGCTGATGGCGAATTCTGTTCATTTCAGAGGGAAATCGGGGGTTTGGGGCAACGAGGTCTGCTCCGTCCCCATCGGCAGGCTGACCCGGAATGTGGTTTGACCTGGTTCGCTCTCAACTTCGATCTGGCCACAGTGACGACTGACAATTTTTTGGGCGATGGACAGTCCCAAACCGCTGCCCTGACCCATGGGCTTGGTGGTGAAATAGGGGGAAAATATCTTGGTTTGAATCTCAGCAGGAATGCCAGGGCCAGAATCTGTAATCGTGACGACTAACTGCTGGTTTTCTTGGAAGAGTGCCAGGGTGAGAGAGCCCTGGCTTCCCATCGCCTGAATGGCATTGCCAATCAGGTTAGCCCAGACCTGATCTAGCTCTTCGGGATAGCAGAGTAGCGGTGGAACAGGGGCATACTTCCTATGAATTTTGAGGCCATGCTTGATCTTATTCTGGTAGAGCATTAAAACCGTATCCAAGCCCTTGGCCAAATTGCTCAGGATCGGCTTGACTTGGGAACCTTTGCGGGCGTAGTTGCGCAATGCTGTGACGATGGCGATCGCCTTTTCAATCGCCAAACTAATATTTTTGCTGTTGGACTGGGTGACGCTGAGATTGTAAGCAGCATTCAACAAAAAATCGGCATCCGGGGATTGAAGCAGGGGTAGCAGGGCGACAAGATTCTGCTCAATACCCATCTGGCTGAGGGTTGCGGCGACCTGTTTTGCCGCTGGAATCTCCAATGCCTCTAGCTGTTGGGTGAGCTGGCGTCTGAGCTGGCGCTCCTCCCGAGAGGACTCCGTGCTAGGGCTCTGGCCAGCCCAGGTGGTGAGCTGGGCAAAGGCTTGGAGCTGTTCGCCATGGAGGCAGCTCAGCAGACCGGGTAACTGCTGGATCGATTGGGCGGCGCTGTGGGCGAGGTTCTCTGCAGAAGCTTGGATGGCTCCCAGGGGGGTGTTGATCTCATGGGCAATCCCAGCGATTAACATGCCGAGGGTGGCCATCTTTTCGGCTTGCAGATGGGCCGCTTCAGCACAGGCGAGTTGTTCATTGAGCTGCTGATTGAGCTGGGTTTGAACGGCGAGCTGCTCTCGGAGATCCTGGATCAGGGCTGCGCTGGCGCTGGCTGGGGAGGAAGCGCTGGGCTCGGAGGAGGCCTCAGTCAAGGCGGCTTGGGTCGCGGCTTGGGGCGGGGCTGGAGCAGAGGTTGGGATTGGCTGAAGATGACTCATGGGCTGGGCTGGGGTCCAAAAAAAGCCAGGTGGGGGTTGGGGTTGGTTTAATTTTTGGTACCCATTGCAACGGGAGCAAACCCCCAAGCACAGTACCCTGACGCTATGATTCCCGTGGCTTGGCGGTGTTTAACTGGCTGGGGATTGCCCGGTCCTGAACCGCCTGGGCCTGAACTGCCTTAGACTAAACTGCCTTTGCAACGGTGCCCTATGAATCTGCCCCTCACCCTTGATATTGCCATTGGTTTGATTTTTATTTATTTGACCTTTAGTTTGCTGGCATCAGAATTACAGGAGCTGGTCACAACGATCTTGCAATGGAGGGCGGTCCATCTCAAGCAATCGATTGAAGGCTTTTTGAGCGGCAACCAGGTAGTCTATGGCCAGGAGGCGCGAACCATCGCCAATCGGCTCTATGAGCATCCTTCGATTCAATCGCTGAACCATGAGGCCAAGGGGGGCTGGGCCCGGCTGCCCCGTTTGGTGACGCGGCTGATTCCGACCCAGGTGTTTGGCCAGCGCACAACGGGGCCATCCTATATCGATTCCAAAACCTTCGCCCTGGGGCTGCTGGAGACGCTGGGGCTCAACCAACTCGTACAAAAACTGACGGTGCGGCGCTTTGGCCTCTGCTTTGAGGAAATGCTGGGGGCGGCGGATTATGAGCGGGTGCGGGAACAACTGCGCAGCAGCCTGCGGGCCTATGAGAATGGGGCGATGAGTTTGGATGTGTTGGTGGATCAGGCGGGCGATCGCATCAGCCAGCTCAACCAAGCCGTCTTTGAACAATATTTCGCCGACAGCAGCCAGCGGCCTTTCCTGATTCAGCAGCTCAGCGTCAAGCTGACGGATATTTTGCAGGCCAGTTATTTATATTTGTCCTTGAGCTGGCGATCGCGCCTCTGCCTCAGGACGCTGCAACTGGTGGAGCGTCGCACCAGCACCGCTGAGGGCAAGAGAGCATTCAATACGAACCAAACCTTCCAAGCCGGTCAAACAGCCGCTGCCTCAAAAATCGGAGCCCAAATCATCCAGGATATCCGCGCCTGGACAGACATCCCCGCCTCCCTGCGGCCCACGCTGGTGATCCTGGCCGTGGCCTGGATGCAGAAACGAAATCAGGTGAATATCAAGGCCGTGGCTCAGTTGCCAGAACAACAGCTTCGAGCCCTGGGGGTCAGCGCCAGCGATCTCGACAATATTGCCCAGGCCGAGCTGTTTTACAAAAGCTTTTTTGTCTACGAACAGGCCAAGCAGGCCCTGGAGGGCAAGCAGACCGTCGTGGAGGTGGAGCAGCTCTTCCAAAGCCTGCGGGATGGGGGAGATCTGCCCAGCTATTTCGATAGCGTGCTGGACCAAACCCTGGACACCCTGGCGCTGATTGTGATGTATCCCGAGGTGCGCGGCCTGGTGGAGAAGATTCCCCTCAGCGTGCTGGAAAGCCTCCAGATCCCGGCGCGGAAAATGCAGCGCCAGTTCGATGGGGTGGGGGAACAGCTCCAAAGCTTTGAGGGGGAAGTGGCGGCTTGGTTCGATCGCTCCATGGAGCGGGCGGGGGGCGTCTATAAACGCAATGCGCGGCTGGTGGCCTTTTGTCTGGGGCTGGGGATCGCAGTGGTGGCCAATGTGGATACGCTACATGTGGTGGATCACCTCACCCAGGAGCGGGCCTTGGAGGGCACCGTGGCCAGCCTGGTGGACAAAATTGATGCGGAGCAGGCCCTGAGCCCCAATGGGGTGCCCAGCCAGGCATTTTTGCAACAGCTCAGCCAGCAGGTCTATCCTGAGTTGCCCGTGGGCTGGGGGCCGGAGAATCTGATGCGCCAGGGATTGCGAGATGGCACGGTGAAGCGGGCGGGCGGGGAGGCTGGGCGATCGCGATCTCCCTGCACCAGCCCCCACGCCCCTAATCCCGGCCAAGGCGGTGGGATGATTCAGTTTGTTCTGCGGCGGCTGTTTGGCTGGCTAATTACGGGCCTGGCCATTTCCATGGGCGCTGCGTTTTGGTATGACCTGCTCGGCAAGTTCATTCAAATCCGCAATGTCGGTAAAAAGCCGAGCAGTTGAGCCAGCGGCTAGCCCTGGACGAGCTGTAGGGCCTTGATCGGACTGTTGCGGTTCAGCACCTTCGGCCAGAGCAGCACCTTGAACAGCAGCCAGAGCGATCGCAACTCCCCCGGCGAATTCCAGCGCTTCCACTGGCCGGGGCGACAGAACAGCAGCTCCACCAGACGGCGCTCCTGGGCCAGGCCCAGGGCGTCAAACTTAACCTCGGCCTTGAGAAAGGCAGCCCCCTCCTGGTCGGGGGGAGCCAAGGCCAACAGTTGCCCCGGCAATTCTAGGCCCGACTCCACGAGCGTCACGCCCACGGGGCCGCGATAGCCCTGGAGGGAACCACCGCCCCGGCTCAGTTCGATCGCGACGCCCCGTTCGGACATCATCGTCGTCATGCCCCAGTGGAACTGACGCTGACCCTGGCCATCGACAAAATCCAAACGAACCACCCGGCGCAGCTCCAGCCAGGCCGTGGCATCGGGGCGGGGCACATCCAGCATCACCAGCAGAGCAATGCCAATCATCATCAAGTTGTATAGGCTCCAAACCCAGCCCAGACCCAGACCCTTGAATTGGCCCGACCAGCCCTCGGCCATCAGGCATTGGGCCAGGTTTTGCCAGAGGCTGAGGGCGGTGAGGCTAAACAGAATCACCAGGGGCCAGGCCAAGCGCCAGTTGAAGGTGAAGCGATCGCTCGCCGTCCCCTTGGGCGTCACCTGAAACCCCTTGGAAAACGGATTGAGCAGGGAGGTCACCACCGTCAGCGCCAGGGGAAACACCAGCACGAGGGAATAGACATCGGAGAGTAGGGCCGAGCGCGATCGGTTATTCAACCAGGCAAACACCGTGATCTGAATCAGATAGTAGGGCAGGAAAAAATACATCAGCTCCTGGGCCGTGGCCCGCAGGGGAATCACGCCCAGGAACGAATAGGTCAGGGGCATGAGCAAAAAATACACCCGCGCCAGGGTGGTGAACCAATGGAGAATGCCCTCCAGGTGGCCCAGGCGCTGGAGCGGTGTCAGCCCCGGAATCGTCAGGGGATTGGTGCGAATGAAAAAGGCCTGGAGCGTGCCCTGGGCCCAGCGCAGGCGCTGGGTGGCCTGGTCAGCGATGCTCTCGGCGGCCAGACCAGCGCTGAGTTTTTCATCCAGGTAGATGACCCGGTGGCCCTGGGAGGCCAGGTTGATGGCGGTGAAATAGTCCTCGCTGAGGGATTCGGTCACAAAGCCGCCGGTCGCCTCCAGGGCGCTGCGACGCACCACAAACGAGGTGCCCGCACAGACAACGCTGCCCGCCGCATCGCGCATGGGCTGGATCTGGCGGTAAAACACCTCTTCTTCCGGGGTGAGGATGTTTTCGAGGCCGAGGTTACGGGCGATGGGGTCGGCGTTGTAGAAGCTCTGGGGGGTTTGGACCAGGGCGATTTCCGGGTCTTGGAAAAAGCCGACGGTGCGCTGGAGGAAGTTGCGGGTGGGGATAAAGTCGGCATCGAAGTTGACGATCAGCTCGGCCTGGCTGTGGGCGATCGCATGGTTCAGGTTCCCCGCCTTGGCATGGTCATTGTTGGGGCGGGTGCGGTATTCACAGCCCAGGGCTTCGGCCAGGGCGCGAATCTCGGGGCGGCGGGTGTCGTCCAGGAGGTAGATGGTTTTGTTGGGATAATCCATCGCCTGGCAGCCGATGATCGTGCGCCGCAAAATAAAAGCGGGTTC
>JAAUQQ010000136.1 GCA_012032745.1 Synechococcales cyanobacterium RM1_1_8 | reverse complement strand
CACGATCCGACCGCTGGCGATCGCGTGGGGGTGCCGAACCTCTGATGCCGTAAGGCGTTGAGCACGCGAGGATAGCCGCAACCTGGGCGAACGGAAGAAAGGTGCCGAACCTCTGATGCCGTAAGGCGTTCACACAAGACTCGTAGGGGCAGGTTCAGCAAAAAAGTCCACTACTTTGACCCAAAAACCAAAACAAAACCTGCCCCAGCCCAGGCAGCCCCAACCCACAAAGCAAAGCAAAACCCACCACCCCAGAAGCATTATTTCTCACCGAAATAACCTAAAGCATTGAACAGCCAGCCTCAGACATCCCCGCCCCGATCGCCACCACCTTACGCGGACGATACTGCTGCCCCCTCAGGCGATTTTTCGCATCATTCACAAGGCAATAAACACCCGGCAAACGCCCGGCGATCGCAAACAACAACCGCTGTTGGGAAGACAAATAGGGACCAACCAACCCCTGGACGCGATCGCGCCCCTCCGCCGTACATTGGGAAATCGCCTTACTCATCAACGTCGGCGCATAGTCCCAAAACATCGCCTCAGGAATCCCATAGCCCTCCTGGTGGGCCAACAGCGCCCGGAACTTCGCCGAAAGACTAATGCCATCGCGCTGACGGGCCTGGCGAGAATAACTCGCAGGATTATTACAACGATAAATGCTGCTAGGCACCGGATCATAGGCCCAGGTTTGGCCATGAACCACCCGCAACATCAGCTCCAGATCCTCCGCACCGCGAAAATCGCTGTTAAAACCGCCGACGGCCTGGAGGCGATCGCGCCGCAGGGCCATGGAAGACATCTCCAACAAACCATGGTTGAGATAGAGCGAGAAATAGCGATCGTGGTCCATCCCCCCCGTAGGCCGGTCAATCGGCCCATTGTCCGAAACCGAAACCACCCGATTGACATTGATCGAATAATGCTCCGCCGCCGCCAAATAAACCACATCCTCGCCCCCTCCCACCAAGGCCGCAATCCGCGCCAAATGATCAGGCTTCCAAGCATCATCCGCATCCAAAAACGCCACCCAATCCCCCATTGCGGCGGCAATGCCCGCATTGCGCGCCTCCGCAGGGCCAAGGTTAGGCGTTTGCAACAGCTGGGTCACCGTGGCATTGGTTTGGAGCAGGGAGAGGGAGCGATCGCCCGAGCCATCATCCACCACAATCACATCCAACGCCGACAGGGTCTGGGCCGCCACCGAAGCCAGGGTGGATTCAATCCAAGCCTCAGCGTTATAGCAAGGAATGACAACGGAAAAATTCATGCAGTCCTATCCCATCAGAGCCGAAGGGGAATCGCATCGGTAGAGCGCAGTCAGCCAGGTCCGGCCCCAGCAACCCAGCTCAGGTTTAGGATGCCCAATTCGACTTGCCAAAACCGCCCAATCACCGCTAGACCACGGTCGAGACTGCGGCTGCGGCACAGGTACAGCCTGCCCTCGCGGTGAGGGGCGATCAGCAGCAGGGTTGTACCTACATCAATCTTATTCGTGGGCCAAATAAGTTCTCCCGCGACAGCGACCTCAGCATGGCGATGATCCCCCAGCCTCGCCCCCTAAATGCTCGTGATAGGGCGCAATGTGCAAGAACCCCTCTTCCTTTTCCGCCACCGCCAAGCCATTCGCCCGCCCCACCGCCGCCACCGTGGCCGCATCCATGCTGCCCGAGGCCGCCAGCTTGAGGGAGAGATCCTGCAACAGCGACTTGTGCTGCTGCAACAGCCGCTCGGTTTCCCCCAGCAGGGCCGCAATCATCTTCTCCACATCGGCATCGGTCTTGGCCTTGTCCATAGCGTAGCCATCATCCAGGGTGTAGTTGGCCTGGAAGGCATCGTTGAAGCCGTATTTGCGGATGTAGTCCATGGCGAGGACCGTGGCTTGGGTGCGATCGTGGCTGCGGCCAATGGAGGCCAGGGCCTTGCCAAAGATGACTTCTTCGGCGAGGCCGCCTGCGAGGTAGATTTTGATTTTGTTGAGTAGGCTTTCGCGGGTCTCGTGGATCTGGTGGGGGAAGGTGAAGCCGCCTGCATAGCTGTTGGCGAGGCGGGATTTGAGCTGGAGCGGGGCGAGGCCGAAGAGGACCATGTAGGCGATCGCATGTCCCGCTTCATGGACGCTGATGTTGGCGATCGTGTCTTGGAGGTTGCTTTCGCGGATCTTGTCAATGCGGCCCACGAAGGGAATGCGCTGGGTTTCGCTGGGGCGATCGCCGCCGCTGATCTGGGCGATGATTTCGGATTGCTCGAAGTCGTAGGCGATCGCGATCTGGCTCTGCTGGGCCAGCAAGGCCTTGAACAAAAACTTCGACAGGTTAGTTTCGAGAATATCCACAATGCTGGAAAACACCGGACGCACACCCTGGACCGGGAAGACGCCATTGCGGTAAACCAACTGGCGGATGGAGTCATCCACCGCCACCGTGATGCCAAAGCGCTCCAGCGTGCCGCGCTGGATGCGGCGAACTTCGCTGTCAATCAACTGTTCAAAATCGACCTTGCACAGGCTGCGGTAAATCAAGTGGATGTTGCCAAAGCGGGCCACCTGTTCTGGCCGAAATTTGCGGCTGAGGGCAACTTTAATGTCCACCATGGTCACCTTTTTGGTGAAGGCGTGGAAGATGTCGGCATCAATGTCCGATTCGGAAGTTTGGGTGGCCATGCTGAAGGCTTCATCCAGGTTGCCGCTGATCAAAATCAGGGTCTTGGCATGGTTTACGGGCTCGTAGACTTTCTTTTGGCGTTTGGCCTTTTGGATTTGTTCGATGATTTTGGCGCGGGGCATGTCGGCGATGTCGCTGATGTCCTGTTCCAGTTGCAGCATGGATTTGAGCTGCTCGGCCTCGTAGAGTTCGAGGGAGGGGCTTTCATCGACGTTTTCTTCGCCACGTTCTTTGCGGCGTTTGATGTCTTTTTGTTGGAAGAGGTAGTCCTGGATGTAGTAGTCCAGGTTTTCTTTGGTTTTTTTGGAGAGTTTGCCATCGCTGAGCAGTTCCCAAAAGTCGGTGAATTTGGTGCTGCGGATGGGGGTGCCATCGGGGTTGAGGGTGTTGAAGCGTTGGACTTCATCGAAGAGAACGATCGCCGGTTTCTCGTCATGAAGATCGTGGTTGCCGAGGATGGCGGCGACGGAGCTTTGCCAGGAGGTGGAATCGACGTTGGAGAGTTCAATTTCGACGAAGCGGTCTTGGAAGTTGAGACATTTCACCAAGCGGCGGACGAGGTCGGTTTTGCCGACGCCGGTCATGCCCCAGAGGTTGACGATGATGGGGCGGCTGAGCAGGTCTGGCATGAGGTACCAGATTTGGATGTAGTCAAGCAGATCGTCGATGATGGAATCGATGCCGATGAAGTGGGCTTTGAGTTCGGTGCGGGCGGCTTCGAGGGTGGCTTTACGGGTTTCGATCTGTTGGATGTCGATGGGCATGGGGCGGTGGGCGGCTGGGTCTTACAGTTTAGACAATCAGGGGAGAGGCGGCTGGTTTTGGCTCAGCTCAACGAGCGGCTAATCGCTGGCGCAGGTTGCGTAGCATCCGGCTACTGCCCATCTCAAAGGCTTCTTGCAGCAGCTCAGGAATGAGGGCGCAGATATCCACATCAGGAAAGACCAGGCTGGTGGTGGAGGGCTTGTACTTGCCGTTTTCCAGCAGGTTGATCTTCAGCATCCCGTTTTCAAAAATCCACAGTTCAGGCACCTGCAAGCGCTCATAGGCCTCTAGGGTGGTCTTGGAGGTGAGGTCGCATTCAATGGCGAGATCTGGCGGTGGATCTGTCTCTAGGTCGAAGCGCATACAGGCCCGCATCCGCTCCGCATTTTGAATATAGAACCCCGTATCGGGTTCTACGCCTGCCAGCTTTTTTTCGCGCTTGAGGGTGCTAGTGCCGAAGTCTTCCCAGTCTCGGTCTTGGGCATCGAGAAGGACTTTTACGATATCGGTGATGACGCGGTTGGGGCGTTCATGGGCGGGGAGTGGGGACACAAGTTCTAGGGTTCCATCACAGTAGGCAACGCGGATGCCGGGGCGATAGTCGTAGGCGGCTTGGATTTGCTCGAATTCTTGCCAGCTAATGCCTTCTAGGGTGAGGCAGCTACCCGGCGTGAGGGAGAGGGAGGCGAGGGGAAGGCAGATGGAGGGAGCGGCGGCTACGGCCATGGCGGTTTATGCGCTGAGTGCTTTTTCTACGGTATCTTCATCTTCGGCAGATGGATTCAAGCTAGGCCAACATTTAGTCAGCACCTAAAGGTGCTGGTCGCACAGCCGTATCACCGCTGCTCTGAACTCGTCGAAGGCCGAATCTGTCACGCTTTTCCACATCACTCTGTCATCTGCTGTCCTGAGATAGCCATGGACAAGGATGTTTCGCAAATTCCCTAATGCCCTCACTGACTGCTGTATGTCATCGTCCAGCCATTCTAGCGGCAAATTTTTATCATCCCGCAGGGATTCCAAATACAATCTTGGGTCAATTCGGTCTCGTTTATTCACAGCACCATCAAATCCTGCTGGATGGTTTTACCGATGTACTTGGCTTCTAACGCGCTAGGGAAAACTACATCCACCGAAAAGCCCAGGCAATCTTCTAGCTCTGCAATTAAGCCACCGGGGAAGAAGCCAGATGTCTTCTCTAGGTCATAGTCACAGAGAAAGTCGATATCACTTTCTGCCGTGGCGTCGCCACGGACAACGGAGCCGAACACTCGTACATCAAAGCAGCCATGCTGCTTAAAGATGGCGAGAATTTGTGCTTTGTGTTCTCGCAGTTGCTGCAAACTGGGAGCGATCGCAGCATTGAGTCTCTGACTATCCGTTGAGGTTGATTGCTTGGCAGCCATCGGTCATTTGCTTCAATGTGTCTCTAATTTTAGCCTTGAATTTTAGCGTTGCTGAATTGAGGGATGAACAATTTTCTGGAAGTTCAGGCTGGCTATAGCTCTCTAAAAATCTTCATCCCGTAAATCAGCAACGCCGGATTTCCGTCATCCCCTGGAATCGTGACGGACTGAGCGGGCTAGGGAAGAGGGACTTTCCGGGCGATCGCGCAAAACCTACGCAATAATGTCACAGACAAGCCCTAGCCCATCTCCGCTCCACCCAGCCCCACCATGACCTCTAGCCCCGCCACCCGCCGCATCCTCGACTGCCTCCGCAACGGTCAACCCGACGAAGCCGTGACCATCAAAGGCTGGGTGCGCACCAAGCGCGAACAAAAGAAATTCACCTTCGCTGAAATCAACGATGGCTCCAGCCTCAAGGGCATCCAGGTGGTGATCGATGCTGCCGTCCCTGGCTACGCAGAAGCCGTCGCCGCCATGAACACCGGTGCATCCGTCGCTATCACTGGCAAGCTGGTTGCCTCCCCCGCCCAGGGCCAGGCGATTGAACTGCAAGCGGCGGAGATTGAAGTCTTTGGCAGTGCCGCCGAGGACTATCCCCTGCAGAAAAAACGACACTCCTTCGAGTTCCTGCGCACGATCGCCCACCTCCGCCCCCGCACCAATACCCTCGGCGCGGTCATGCGCGTTCGCAATGCCTGTGCCCAGGCGATCCATGAGTTTTTTCGCGATCGCGACTTCCTCTGGGTCCACAGCCCCATCATCACCGCCAGCGACTGCGAGGGCGCGGGGGAACTGTTTGGCATCACCACCCTGGACCTGGGCAACGTTCCCCTGGGCAAAGACGGCCAGCCGGACTACAGCCAGGACTTCTTCGGTCGCCCTGCCTATCTCACCGTCAGCGGCCAGATGGAAGCGGAAATCATGGCCACGGCCTTTAGCAATGTCTATACCTTTGGGCCAACATTTCGCGCCGAAAACTCCAACACCTCCCGCCACCTAGCGGAGTTTTGGATGGTGGAGCCGGAAATGGCCTTCTGCGATTTGGAAGGCAACATGAACCTGGCGGAGGAGTTCCTCAAGTATGTCTTTAAGGTGGTGCTGGAGCGCTGCCCAGAGGACATGGAATTTTTTAATCAGCGCATTGATAAGGACGCCATTTCCCGCGCCGAGAACATTATCCACAATGAGTTTGAGCGGCTGACCTACACCCAGGCAATTGAGCTGCTGGAAGGGTGCGATCGCCAATTCGACTACCCCGTGGAATGGGGCATCGACCTGCAATCGGAGCATGAGCGCTACCTCGCCGAAGAAGTGTTCAAAAAGCCGGTGATTTTGACCGACTACCCGACGGAAATCAAAGCCTTCTACATGCGCCTCAGCGACGACGGCAAGACCGTGCGGGCCATGGATGTGCTGGCCCCCGGCATCGGCGAAATCATCGGCGGCTCCCAGCGGGAAGAGCGCCTAGACGTGCTGGAGCGCCGCATCGTCGAAGCGGGCCTGCCCCCAGAAGACTACTGGTGGTATCTGGACCTGCGCCGCTACGGCACCGTGCCCCATGCGGGCTTCGGTCTCGGCTTTGAACGCCTTGTGCAGTTCATGACCGGCATGGGCAACATCCGCGATGTCATTCCCTTCCCCCGCACGCCGCTGAACGCCGAATTTTAACGTTGCCCAGGTAGACTTCCGCTCCGGCGAAGGCCAAACTGGTAGGAATTCAACGTAACCTCGCATTTGCTGCTGAGTTCAACCTGCGCCGTCACCCCACAGCGGTACTGACCGAACGGCTCCTGCTGCTTCGTGCTGTAAACCTCCGTTTGGTAGCCAAAACTGCGGGCAGTTAGGCCAATACTGTTGATGAAGTCATAGCGCTCAAAATAGTCCATCAGACTCCAGATCTGGGGGTTGACCAGGAGTTTGACCGTAGCGGGCTGGGCAGCGGTTTTAGGCTCCGCCGTCCAGCTATCCACCAATCTTCCGCCCGTGCGCAGTTGCTGTTCCATCTGCTCGCTGCTCCACCACAGACTGGGCAGGGTGAGGCCGGACTGGCAGATGGTTTCCGAGGAGGAGGTGGCGGCAATCGCGGCAGGCTCCCCCATCGAGGCTTCAGGGGGTTGGCAGGCGGGGCTGGCCGGGGCGATCGCCCTCTCCGTCTGGGCAAGGGCCACCGCATTCAGGCCCATGGCCCAGAACAGGACCGGCAGCAGGCCCAAAAGCCAGCCAGCAGGAGGGCGCAACCGAAGCAGATCAGGCGTTGGGAGCATGGGATGGGCGATGGCAGGGCGATGGCAGGGCAATGGCAAAGGCGGGAGCGGGGCGTTTGGCGGGGCCGTTAGCGGGGGCTAGGGTCGAGATCGCAGCCGTCCATGGGTCCAATGCAGGGATGGATTGGCGAGAGGACTGGCTTCGCGGGGCCTCCAGGTGGGTTGCCCGTGACTGGCTCCGTTCAGGGCCTCTTCCAGGACATCAGGAAGATTCTCCCAGTCTAAATCTTGGCGCTGGAGAATTCGCTTCATGGCCCGCAGGGCCTGCTCTGCCTTGCCATCCTCTTGAAGATCCAGGGGCTGGGCCATGCGCAGGGGATCTCGCTCGACCGCCGCAATGCCTTGGCGCACCGCCAGTTCAATCGTGCTGCCAAACTCGCGCCGGGCTAGCTGCTCTTGGCATTCGTAGCCTCGGATGCTGTTGGCATAGAGGGGCTTGAGGCGGTTCAGGGCATAGGTGGCCACCGCATCGGGAGCGATGAAGGATTTTTGGCGTAACGCCACCTTCTGGAGCTGACGCTCGACCTCCTCGACAACCAAGGATTCCATTACGTTGATCCAACTGGACTTGGGTCTAACTTTTTTCATAGCATGTCCCGGCAGCAGCTTGGGAGAGGGGAGACTTGGGGTGGGAATCCAGGAAAGCGCCTGGGAGGGCAGCGGTTTTGCGGGTGGGGTGGGTGATCTGCTGGGTCTGGTCACGGAGCTTGAAACAGGCCCTGCCGCTCACGATCTTACGGTAACCGCCCCAGCCATTTTTGGGAGCGACTCTGGGTCAACTTAGACGGAGCGGCTGGACTGTTGCAGGGACTGTTGCAGGGCCTGCTGGTTCACCTGGAATATTGCCCGCTTGACCGTAGGCACCAGGCTACTCCAGTTCAAGTTCGGGGCTCCCAGGTAGAGCGCCAGCTCCTGGAGCGATCGCTGGGCATCAAACAGGCTATCTTCGGCGGAGTAGAGGCGGGATTCCGCCCGCTGGGGAGATTGGTGGACGACCATCAGGCCCTGGCAAACGGCCTCGCTAATTTGGCCTTGGAGTTCGCGCTTGGCACGGGTTTGCTGCCAGTTCCAGCCCTCTTCCGTGGTGGCATAGAGCGAGGGCAAAAAGTTGAGGGCATAGGCCACCACATCAGCGGGGTTGACATGGGCGATCGCATTGGCGGGGAGCTGGCTGATCTGTCGCTGCACCTCTTGCTCCACGAGGGGCTCCATGGCATTGCAGTAGGGTTTGGAGGGACGAGACATGGGCGCTAGGTGAGTTGAGAGGGTGGAATCTGGTCGGCAGCGGTGGATCTCTATTCCAGGCTAGATCGCGGCTTGGGCAGGGGCCATCCAGGCAGGGCGAACCTAGCTGAACCCAGGCCAGTCTCGGGCCAGCCCTAGGTGGGGCCACTGGCCTAGAATTTCGAGGGAATCTTGTAGCTATTTTTACGACTCGTTCAGGGGGACTCCGGATTGTCGCTGAGGGAGACAAAATCAGGCCGACCGGCCCTGCACACCCCATAGATTTAGTTTTCCCAAAGGCGGCGGCGATGGTTACCTTTGAGGCGATGATGGCTGTCGCGAAGCAGCTTGGGGATGTCGAGCTGCTCGGGGCAGCGGGGTAGGCAGTCGCCACAGTCGGTGCAGCGATCGCCCCGTCGCCCCGGAAACCAGTGGCCCGCATTCTCAAACATGCGGTATCGATATTGACCAAACTCGGTCATGTCGTGGGCAACGGCCAGGTTTCGCAAACGTAGGATTTCTGGAATATTAATCGCTTCTGGGCAGGGCAGGCACTGATAGCATTGGCTACAGAGATCGGTGCCCAGGGCCTGCTGCTGTTGGGCCTGGAGGCCCTGGGCGATCGCCTGTTCAGCGGCGCTGAGGGGGCCATCCTGGGCGGCAATCCCACAGGCTAGGTTGAGGTCGGAGGGCTGGGCTGCGCCCAGGCTGAGGGTTGTGATCCGAGGATCGCTGAGCAAGAAACGGTAGTTAAAAGCCAGGGGAGACAGGGGCGCACACCGTTCCACCAGGGCGGCAGGGGGGGCATAGAGCTGGCCGCCTTTGTCCGCTGGAGAAATAATGAAAACCCCCAGGTCGAGTTCTGCGGCTCGGGCGATCGCCGGTCCATGGCGCTGGAAAAAATAGTAGTAATGCAGATTGACAAAGGCGAAGCGCTGGCTGTTGATCAGCTCCAAAATCAGCGCCTGGGAGCCATGGGTGGAAAAGCCAATGTGGCGGACCAGGCCCTCGTCCCTGGCCTGGTCGAGGGCGGCGAGGCTGCCCTGGGGCGATCGCGCCTGTTCCCATTGTTCCGCCAGGTTGAGGCCATGGAGCGCCACGCAATCCAAATAGTCCACCCCCAGGCGTTCCAGGGACTGATCGAGCTGGCGTCTTAGCTGATCGCCCGAAACCGTGGGCAGGAGCTTGGTGGTCAAATAGAGCTGCTGGCGCGGCGGAGCCAGCTCCGCCAGGGCTTGACCCAGCAGGGCTTCGCTTTGGCCGTAGGCGCGGGCCGTTTCGATGTGGTTGATGCCCTGGGCGATCGCTGCTTCCACCACCGCCACCATGGCCGAGGGCGCAGCCAGGCTGCGCATCGTGCCGAGGGAAAACACGGACAGGGGCAGTTCAGTTTTACCAAAACGGCGATAGCGCATGGGATTCAGGGTTCAGGGGCTCCCAAACAGGCCCGTTGCCCAGCCCGCTAGTTGCCAAACTTGGCAAAATCATCGGGGCTGAGATTGGACAAAAACTGCCGAAACTCCCGCCGCTCCCGCTCATCCTCATCCTGGTCCACGGGAATCGAGGCATTGGAAATCACCTCTTCCATCACCCAAACCGGCGCATCGAGGCGCAGGGCCAAGACGATGGCATCGCTGGGACGGGCATCCACATCGCGGGTTTGATCGCCCTGCTTGAGCCGGAGCTGGGCGTAGTAGGTGTTGTCCTTGAGGGAATGGATCACCACGCGATCGAGCTCCATCTCCCAGCCTTCTAGGATATTGACCATCAGGTCATGGGTGAGGGGGCGGGGAGCCATCTGCTGGTTGATTGCAAGCTTGATCGCCTTGGCCTGCTCCTGGGTAATCCAAATTGGCAACGCGCGCCGTCCGTCAGAATCGGTCAGCATTACAATGGGGCTCATGGTTGCGGCATCGAATGCGATTCCGTCAACTTGCATTTCAATCATGGTTTCGGCGCTAAATTCGCGAGAGCGACAGATGGCGAATTCCTACCCAATTATGACGGTTGGAGCCGCAGCCTTGCCCAAGTTTTGTAATTTCTTGACGAATTATTGATCCCCTTGTTGACCCATGCGTGGCTGATGGAGCCGTCAATCGATGTTCACAGGATTGGTGCAGGGACTGGGCTACGTCCAGCGAGCCAACGATTATCAGCTCGAAATTGTCTGTCAACCTGGGACGGGGCCTCGGATTCTCCGAGACCTGGAAATTGGCGATAGCGTGGCGGTGGATGGGGCCTGTCTGACCGTGGAGCAGATTTTGGCCCAGGGCTTTGTGGTGTCGGTATCACCGGAGACCCTGGCTCGCACGACCCTGGGGCAGCGATCGCCCCAGGATCCGGTCAATCTCGAAACTTCCCTGCGGGTGGGCAGCAAGCTCGGTGGCCATTTTGTCACCGGCCACGTAGATGGCCAGGGGGAGCTGCTGGCGGTTTCCCAAAGCGCCACCTCCTGGGAGCTGCGTCTGGGGGGCCTAGATCCAGCTCTGCGGCCTTACATTTTGCCCAAGGGCAGCATTACGGTGAATGGCATCAGCCTGACGATCGCCGATTGCGATGTTTCTGGGGATTGGTTCAGCGTGGCTGTGATTCCCCATACCTATGGGCAGACGAATTTGGCGGGGTTGGCGATCGGCGATCGCGTCAACCTAGAGGGAGATATTTTAGGCAAATATGTCCAGCGGCTAATGGCCCTGCCCAGCAATTCGCCGGGGGAGGCCGCGCCCATCAGCCCGAATTTTTTGATGGAGCATGGTTATCTGTAACAGAATTTGCCTGTAACGAAATTGCCCTGTGGGGGCAGGTTTAGCAAAAGGGTCCATTGTCTTGACCCAAGGACTAAAGCCAAACTTGCCCTTGCCCCAGCCCAGGCTGTGACCCTGCTTGCCCGGTTACGCTTCTTTCACAAGGGAATTCATTGCCCCAGGCCATCCAGTATGGTGATCACCAGGGCCAAATCCGCCCATAAAAAACGCTTTTAATGTTTAGCTCGACCCAACTTTATTTACAATGACTTACTACTGGTTCAAAGCCTTTCACATTGTTGGCATCACCGCCTGGTTCGCAGGCATGTTCTACCTGCCCCGACTGTTTGTCTACCACGCGGAGGCAGCGGAGCAGCCCGAACCCGCCCAGGGCATTTTGCAGCACCAGTACGAAATCATGGAAAAGCGGCTCTATCGCATCATCATGATGCCAGCCCTGGCCCT
The DNA here is from genome assembly GCA_012032745.1 of Synechococcales cyanobacterium RM1_1_8. GTDB lineage: Bacteria > Cyanobacteriota > Cyanobacteriia > PCC-9006 > JAAUQQ01 > JAAUQQ01. Next base: position 490 of record JAAUQQ010000136.1, on the reverse strand, counting down.
GACGGTGATCATGGGCCTGGGCTTGATTTCCACAGAGCCCGCCATCATCCACGATCGCTGGATTCAAATCAAACTGGCCTGTGTCGCGATTCTGCTGGTCTACCACTTCTACTGTGGTCGCTTGATCAAGCAGTTCGCAGCGGGGGAATGCCAGCTCACCGGACAGCAGTTCCGCTGGTTCAATGAATTTCCCACGGTGTTTTTTGTCATCGTGGTCATGCTGGCCGTGTTCAAAAATAATTTCCCCACCAGCGCCGCCAGTTGGGGCATCTTCGCCATGATCGTTGCCATGGCAGCCGTGATCCAGCTCTATGCCCGCAAACGCCGCCTGGACCGGGAGCGAGCCGAGGCAGCGCCAGGCCCCAGCGGTGAGGCGACAGCTTCCTCCTGAGCACAAGGCCCCGGTTTCGTGGCACCATCGCTATCAATCCCATGATCTGAGCGAGGGCCATATGACGTCCGCCAACACCACCTCGACCCCAGGGCGATC